>CAYOKF010000001.1:0-4336 GCA_964404475.1 uncultured Dehalococcoidaceae bacterium
GAAAATCCTGGAGGCGGGCAGAATGGCGCCATCGGCGCGTAATTCGCAGCCGTGGCGCTTTATCGTAGTCAGGGACAAGAAGACCATTGAAAGCATGGCCGACAGTTTGTTCGTTGGACCTATGTTAAAGGATGTGCCCGTTATCCTTATTGCCTTCGCCAATCCCGGCGACGATATAGTCCGTGACGGGAAAGAATACTATCTGTTCGACGTAGCCCTGGCAGTGGAAAACATGGTACTGGCGGCAACGGACCTCGGGCTGGTGACACACCTGATTGCCAGTGCAAACGAAGATGCCCTTAAAGAAGCACTGGGCGTACCCGATGAAGTAAGATTTGTAATTGCTACGCCTCTAGCCTATCCTGCCGCAGCCTCCTACGAGGAAGCAGCGAAGGAAAGGCTAACGCAACGCACCAGAAAAAGCCTGCCGGAAATAGCATACGCCGATACATGGGCAAAACCATTCTAATTTAAACCCGGATTTTGACTTCGGCCAACTACTTATCAGCGCTTATACTCCAGAGCGGTTAAGGCAAAGCTTCTCTTACCACGTCAATGCTGCTCTCCTTGGCGGGCAAGGCTAAGCGCAAGTAGCTGATTTAGTACCGCTAGCAAATAAAGCAAGGAGGTCAACCGTGGCGTACCGTACATTTATCACACCGCGAGACATCTTTTATGGGCGGGGGGCTCTCGAGGGTCTGGCCGCCATAGAAGCAAAACGAGCCATCATTGTGACCGACCCCGGCGTACGCGGCCTGGGTCTGGTCGAGCGAGTAGAGAATATTCTGCACGCCAATAAAGTGGAGGCGGCGGTCTTCGATAATGTAGAGCCCGAACCCCCGAAGAGCACCATGTTGAGTCTCTTCTCCCTGGCCCAGGATTTCCAGCCTGACCTCTTTATCGGCCTCGGTGGTGGTTCCCCCATGGATAGCGCCAAGGGGGCTTGGGCACTGTTTGAGCACCCTGACCTCGCTGCATACTCCCTCCAGGATATCGGACGTGAACTGCCTCACCGCGCGCTACGTCACAAAGCCAGATACGTGGCCATTCCTACCACCAGCGGCACCGGCTCTGAAGTCTCCAGCATCGCGGTATTCACCAACCGTGATGTAGACCCACCCTTCAAGGTCCCCTGGTCATCACCGCACCTGGTGCCTGATGCAGCCATCGTTGACCCGGAACTGGCCGCTTCAATGCCGCCGGACGTAACCGCCAATACCGGCTTTGATGCCCTGATCCATGCCATAGAGTGCTATGTACTTACTCCTCCATCAGACCTGGTTGACTCCACGGCTCTCGCCGCAGCCCGTACAATATGGAAGTGGCTGCCCAGGGCCGTGGCCAACAGCAAAGACATGGAAGCCCGTGGAAAGATGCACCTGGCATCACTCCAGGCGGGAATGGCTTTCAATAATGGTAGAATCGGATTGGTTCACCAAACAGGCGATATTGATATCGTCTTTAATATCCCTCACGGCCGGGCTAACGCTTTCATGCTCTGCCCTGCGTTTGCTTTCCTTTTCCCCACTCGCCAGGAACGTTTCAGCAGTCTGGCTACATCACTGGGCATAACCGGACGAGGCAGCCGGGGCAAGACCATCAACCTCCTGGCCAGCCTGGATAAGCTGAAGCAGGAGGTAGGCATTCCCCTCAGCATCAAAGATACCGGCTTGGACAGCACCCAATTCCAGGCCCAAATTGCACCTATGGCAAAAAACTACATAAACACCATAGACCGTATTATGCCCGATCTTTCACCAGAGGCACGCCGAGCAGCGGGTGCGGCTACTTCCACTGCGGAAGTAACAGAGCTTTTCCTCCATGCCTGGAACGGAACCAGAGCTGAATTAAGATAGGCTTTTTATGAGACTAAGAGATAACCATAGATAATCATATTACTCGTGTTTGTCACGCTTCTCAAGATGATTTCTCTCTGAGGAATGATTCGGATTTAGAATTTGGGGGTGAAACAGCAAGTACAATATCGAGCCCAAGCAGGGAACAAACAGTATTAATATTGCCCACGGTGACTTATGTCCCCCGAATATCCTCCCCCTGGACGCTAAATCCGGGATTAACAATCCCGCCAATATCCAGTGGACGATACCAAACAGGACAATCCTCAGTATCCATTCAAGGTTCATATCCTGACTAGCCTCAGGTTTCCCCTCACGTTTAAGGTGTTATCTTGTCCTAGTTATTATACAAGGAAAAGCCCGAGAATTTACATGGCTAAGGCAGAACAATCCAGGTTTTACTGTTCGCTTTGGGTAACGTTTCTATATATGGAAAGCTGGCATACCGTTCCGTCAGCATCAACATAAGGAGCAGCAAGCACTTCATACTTACTGCCATCGGCAAAACAACATTCCCATTTCCCAATCTTTCCGTCATTGATGACATCCGGTATCCTGCAATCGCACTGACACGGACTATCAAGATTATGCAAGTGCTGATAGCAAGTGCGGCCGGTACCCTCGCCGAAATCATTAACCATCTTTAAATTCATAAACCTTATCCGGTAGTCGGGGCCGGTGATAACGGCACCGTCCGCCATTCCGTCCACAATGCTCAATAGCCGATCTCGCTCGCTCCGTACTGTAGCCTCAAGCTGCCGGCACCGTTCTGTTTTATTGCGCGAGATACCGGTGATCACCCCGATAGCACCGGCGAAGATGGTAAAAAACACCATCCTCAGGAGTGAGTCGGGGTAGGGGGAAATGAAAAAAGCGCGGGGCAGAAAAATGGCTAAGGCAACCAGAGTTACGATTATTGCGCCCTTAACTCTGGCGGTATGGGCGGCGTAGAGTATCGGAGCCAGAAACAGGAGACGGTGTACATCATGAATCCCGTAGTAGAACTCGCTGCGCACGGCATCCCATGCCGCCCAGTCCACCAACTCTCCGAAATAATAGAACAGGGTACAGAAAGCCAGCAGCAAGGGCAGAATAAATAACCTGTAGGAATTGCGCAGTCCAAGCACAACCCCGGTTATTTTTTTCCTGAAATTAGCCCTCTTCATTTGTCTTTCCTGTCCGATTATAATCGGCGGCGATAATAGCTCCTTGCCGGGTTAATCTTCTTTCCTTTGTGTTATGAACACCTAGTCCGGTTGGCTCACCGGTACCCCTGCCTGACCCGGCACCCCTGCCTCTGCCGTTTCTTTATGGCTAACCATCGGTAAAATTCGATGCGCCAGCCAGATGACAAGCAAGGCATCAGCGACAAGGCCTATCGATATGGCGACCTCCATCCAGTGGGGAAAGTATGTGTAACCCGGCCGCATGTTCAAAGCCAGCATACTAACATTAAACCGGTTGATAATAAGTCCGATGACCACCAGTGCCGCGCTCTCAAAAACCCCGCTGCGGTTTTGCCTGACACCAGGCATGGAAAGGAGGACTATGGGCAGAACCACCCCGATGATAATCTCCGCCCACCACAACAGGTTCTGCGGGTAGCCGGTGAAAAGTAACCCCAGCTCTCCGGCTGAGGTCAGGTCAACTAACTTCAGTAAAAGGTAAAGCCCCAGTATATAGGGAAGCACCCTGCCCAAACCACTCAGGATATCTATATCTAACTTGTGGCCGAAGACTCTGGTGCTGAGAGTAGACTCAAAGATTACCATGGCTGGACCCACGGCTATCGCCGAGACGAGAAAGAGCATCGGCAGGATTGGTGTGTACCACAGGGCATTCAGCGTTTCTGGCATCATCAGCAGCATTGACCCCAGTGAGGACTGATGCAGCGTGGAGAGGACAACACCGGCAATCACCAGGGGTATCTGGATTGCCCGAATAATGCGCAGCGGGACATGCCAGTTGAAGCGCTCGAAGACCGCCGGGCTGAACTCCAGGGCAAGCACCGCAGTATAGGTCATGACACACATTCCCACCTCGAACAGAGGGGAATGAATGTTCCAGTTGATGATTATGTGCCAGATATACCAGGGTTGTCCCAGATCTACCAGCAGGGCAAGTATCACCAGTGTATAGCCCAGGAAGGCAGTAAGCACTGCCGGCCGCACTACCGGATGATATTTTTTAAGGTTGAAGACATAGACAGCACCGGCCAGGGTGAAACCACCCGCAGCCAGGGCGACACCGCAGTACAGATCAAAGCTTATCCAGAAACCCCAGGGGCGGCCGTCACTAAGGTTACTTATGGCACCAAGACCATAAAGGTAGCGAAGTATCACCGGGATAAGACCAAAGATAACCAGGGCACTTAAGATGGTGGTGCCAACCGGAAAAGAGCGCTTTTGCTGCATCATTTCGCCACCTCTTTCTTCTGTTTGTCTTCGGCTTCTTGTTGACTTACCTTGCTTCTTCGCCGG
>CAYOKF010000001.1:4436-27107 GCA_964404475.1 uncultured Dehalococcoidaceae bacterium
TATCGTCGTAGACCACCGGCCCATCCGGTGTCTTCTGCAAAGCGCCTACCGGGCAAGCCGCTACACAGGCAGGATGCTCGCAGTGCATACATTGAATCTTGGAAAAAACCCAGTGTAACTTGCCGGCGTACTCTAACTCTGTAAAGCGTATCTTGGTCCAGGTGCGGGCGGATAATTGCGGGGGGTTTTCATAACTGCCCCAGTTCGCTGCCGGCACCCCATTTTCCTCAACGGGTATCACCTCGTCATTCTCATTCCATTGCTTACAAGCTACCTGACACCCCCTGCAGCCAATGCATCTGGTAACATCACACAATACCGCCTTACTCATATTTATGCCCTCCTTGAACTAGGTAAAAAATAACCGCACTCCGGTATGCTTGGTCTTTCCTCCCTTTCCAAATTGGGGCTGCAATTTACGCTTGCTTAACTTCAACCACGGAACACTTATATTGTTTTTATTTCACCAACTCTTTCTTCTGTTTGTCTTCGGCTTCTTGTTGACTTACCTTGCTTCTTCGCCGGATGAGCCAGTAAACTCCGGACATAGCCGCCGCCACACCAAGAAGCGCCGGTGGTACGGCACTCATCGCCCGTTCCACATTAACTGTCACCGGCTCATGGCTGAGATTGGGGAATCCCAGTTTTTCAAAGGGTACCGCGGAAATATAGAGCCAGGAGGTGCCACCCACCTCTTTCTCCCCGTAGATGTAGTCCACATATTTGCCGGGGGCAGCAGCGATGCGCTCCCTGGCCTCGGCAATAAGGTCGTTACGCTCACCAAACTTGAGAGCACCATTTGGGCAGGCTGAAACGCAGGCTGGCTCCAAGCCTTCTGCCAGGCGGTCGGCGCAAAAGTCACACTTACGTATCCAGGGAACACTGTCCTCCCATTCAAAATTGGGTACACCAAAGGGGCAAGCCACCATGCAATAGCGACAACCGAAGCACTTACTATCGTCGTAGACCACCGGCCCATCCGGTGTCTTCTGCAAAGCGCCTACCGGGCAGGCTTCCACACAAGCCGGATGTTCACAGTGCATACACTGACGTTTGGCAAAGACCCATTCATTGCTACTGCTCTTGCTGGTACTAAGAGTTGTCCAAATATTGGAATTAAGCTCCGGGGGATGTTCAGGATCGGGTCTGACAGTCTCAGGCAGATTATGGGTATGCTTGCAGGCGGCATAACACCACCAGCAACCAACACACTTAGAGACATCCACCAGTACCGCTTTACCTGACCTATCTGCGGAATCCTTAGCCGAGGCTTCCCTGGGCGAACGCATACCCGCTGAATGTAACAGGATAAGACCCGTTGCCCCTGCCGATATCTTCATGAAGTCTCTACGATTCAGCTTCATATATCTATCCCTATCATCAGTATTCCTTAAACCTCAAGTATGATTTATTCCGCTTTAACCGTTTCCCTGATAGCTTTTTTACGGGCAACTTGCCTCGCCCGTGCTTCCTTAATGGCTGCGTAAATGCCACCGATGTTCAGGAACCAGACGAAGACCACCGGCAACAGGATGACTGGTATCGCTACGGCTATTGCCACTATAATTTGCCATTCCATCTTTGATTCTCCCTTTTTGGCACTTTAGCCAGTTCCCGTTAATGCCACACTAATCAGTTTGAACTGCCTCTCTGGCATCCTCTTTGCGGGCTTCCTTAGCCTCTCTTGTCTTCCTGACTGCAGCATAGATACCACCGATATTCAGGTACCAGATGTATGCCGCCGGGAAAAGAATTACCGGTATTGCCAGAACCAGGGCTACTATCAACTCCCACTGCATCGTGCTCACCTCCTTCCAAATCTGCTTGACGGGAGGTAAGAGAAGGATTGCTGAGCTAGTGCGTAATTATTTTTCTTGATCACTACCGATTCCCTTACCTCCATTAACAGCTTACTACCCTGCGGAAAAACTGGCTTCCGCCATGATGCCTATTTTCTCTTCCGGTGACCTAACGATTTATGCCTATTTATCTCCGTTACAGATTAGGTAATTATACCTATTGAGACCTCAAGCCAGACGGTGTATGATAAAGATGACCAACAAAGGGGTATCCTTTGAGTAAGATTAGAATACTTATTGCAGATGACCATGCCGTAGTGCGGGAGGGCACTCGCCAGATTCTGGAGAACGAACCCGACCTTAAGGTGGTTGCCGAGGCCTGTGACGGAGAAGAAGCGGTCAAGCAGACTGCCATCTCCAGACCGGATGTTGCCATAATCGATATAGCCATGCCCAAGCTCGACGGCATCGAAGCCACCAAACAAATCAAGAAACTTTATCCTAGCGTAGTTGTACTGATACTTACTGCATATGATGACGACCAGTTCATCTTCAGTCTTCTTGAGGCAGGAGCCGCCGGTTATCTGCTGAAGAATGTACGCGGTCAGGAACTTGTTCATGCCGTCCGTCAGGTGTATATGGGAGAGTCAGTGCTTCACCCTTCAATTGCCCGTAAAGTGTTAAATCATTTTGTCCCTGCTACAGGTAAGCTAAAGAAACAAGAGCCCGTGAAGGTGCTCAGCGACCGTGAGATGGAGGTTCTCCGCCTGGCCAGCCGAGGATTGAGCAACCAGGAGATAGCCAGTGAACTGAGCCTCAGTTTACGCACGGTTCAAGCCCATCTGGGGCATATCTTTAATAAGCTTGAGGTCAGTTCCCGAACCGAAGCAGTGGTACATGCCTTAAAGGAGGGCTGGATTACCCTTGACGACATGCCCTGACGGCTGTTACTTAGGCTATCGTCTGAGGTATGGATATGGTAGGCCATCTATTAGTGAACTGGTTAACTAGGGCGGTCCGCCGGCCAGGCTTCTGGTTTATTGTGCTCGTTCTGGCGCTTATCACAATTCCCCACTATCATGAATTGCTGAAATACCCGGAATTACTCACCCCCATAATGTCTAATCTCGGCCTGGACCGGCATGCCTTTGAGAGGGTCCTCTATCTGGCACCCATAGTCTGGGCTGGCTTTATATTCGGCTGGAGAGGAGCTTTTACCACTTCTTTAGCGGCTCTTGCCTGTATGCTGCCCCGCGCCATCTTCATTTCCGCTTACACCGTAGACGCACTCTTTGAGACCAGTGCCGTTTTCATCATCGGTAATGTACTGGCAATTACCTTCCACTCGCTCCGCAGGGAACGGGACTACCGTACCCGGCTGGAGGTAACCCAGCAGGAACTTCAATCTCATGTTCGAGCCATAAGAGAAAACGAGAAACGCCTTGCTTCCCTCAACCAGATCTCAGAAACTATCTCTCAATCCCTGGAACTAAGCCAGGTGCTGAGCAGTGCCATCGATAATGCTGTTAGCGTAATGCAAGTCGACACTGCCTGGATATTCCTTCTGAACGAAGAGACTCACGAGCTTGATCTGGCTACCTATCGAGGGTTACCGGAAGAAATCGCCCGCGGGGTAGACAGACTTAAAGTAGGAGAGGGCTTCAATGGCAGGGTAGCTGAGTCAGGAGAACCGCTGTTCGTGGAAGACGCCTCCCAAGATCCCAGACTTACCAGAGAGGTGGTGAGCAAACATAATATGCACTCCCTGCTCGCGGTACCCCTAAGCGCCAAAGGTAAGGTTAACGGCACGCTCTGCGTCGCTATGCGCAGCTACCGCTCATTTCAGCAAGAGGAAATAGAGCTACTTGTGGCTATCGGGAACCAAATTGGCGTAGCTGTAGAAAATGCACGCCTCTACCAGCAGCAGCAGGAAGTTGCGGAACAACTGCGCGAAATGCAAGAAAATCTCCGCTTTCACTTACACCAGTGCACTAAAGCGCAGGAGGAGGAAAGAAAGCGCATCTCCCATGAGTTACATGATGACACCATCCAGGCTCTGGTCGTACTTTCCCGCCGTTTGGACTTGATCGCTTCCGGCGACCGTGGACTGCCCGAGGAAAGCCGCCGGCATTTAGAGGAACTGCGAGAGCAGGTTAACAATACCATGAAAAGCGTGCGCCGCTTGAGCCAGGATCTGCGGCCGGCAGCTCTGGACCGCCTTGGCCTGTTGCCAGCTCTGGAATGGCTGGCCTCTGAGGCAGCTGATTACTCAGGAATAAGCATAAAAATTAACATACTGGGTACCGAGCGCCGTCTCCCTGAAGAGACGGAGTTGGTACTCTTCCGCATCACCCAGGAAGCACTGAGAAATGTGTGGCGCCATTCCCAGGCAACCGAAGCCGATATTGAAGTAGAGTTCGACAAGAACAAGACGAGAATAACTATCAGCGATAACGGTAAGGGATTTGACCTCCCCGAAAAAATAGGCGACCTGGCCAGAGATGGCAAGCTCGGCCTGGCCGGGATGCAGGAGAGAGCCGAGCTAGTCGGCGGCTCCTTCACAGTACAATCTCAGCCGGATAAAGGGTCAAGTGTAATTATAGAGTTACCCGTATCAGAAATCACATAAAACCCTCCGTGCCTTCTGGTGCGGAGTTGATAACGCAGAAGATAGTTGCCGTTTTTTAAAAGTTACAGGCCGTGGCCTTGCTACTGTTGACAATGTTGTCTACAGTCTGTATTCTAAGTAGGTGACTGGGTGTTTCTTCACCCGTCTGAGAGGGGAGTAGTTTCCTGTACTTTAGCTGCAGAGAATGTCTCTGTGCTATTTGTAAGGGCTGGCTAGTTTCCCAATATCTGCAAAAGAGCTAGCCTGAGACACTGTAAAAGACCAGATAAACAATAGCAGGCAGAAAGATAGGAGGCGCTTATGGCAAACGCAGATACCGCGGAAATCCCGGTGATATGGATACAATGTGCTACCTGCACCGGTTGCTCTGTCTCAGTGCTTAATTCAGTGAGCCCGACGATCAAGAATGTGCTCGTAGACGAAGTGATTCCCGGCAAACATGTTAATCTCCGGTTTCAAGCCACCGTAATGGCAGGAGCCGGAGATATTGTTATTGAGGAGATGGACGCTACTTACCAGAGGGAGAAAGGAAAATACGTTCTGGTAGTGGAAGGGGCAATCCCCACGGCTGGTGATAAGAGTTCTTATGGCTCCATCGGTGAAAAAGACGGCAAACTGGTATCCATGTTCGAACGGGTGGAGTCTCTGGGGAAGGATGCCCTGGCCGTCATCGCCCTGGGCACCTGCGCTGCCTTTGGCGGGATTGCCGCCGGGGCACCAAACCCCGCCGGCTGTATCGGAGTAGCCGAGCTGTTCAAGCAGCGCAATATCTCCACCCCCCTGATTAATGTCCCCGGCTGCCCACCCCACCCGGACTGGTTCGTGGGCACCCTTGCCCAGGTGCTGCTTCTCGGCTTATCCAAACCAGAAGAACTGGATGAATACCTGCGTCCCAAGGCTTTCTACGGCCAGCTAATCCATGAGAATTGTCCCCGCCGTGCCTATTTCGACGAAGGTAAGTTCGCCAAGCAGTTTGGTGAACCGGGTTGCCTTAACGAGCTGGGGTGCAAAGGCCCGGTCACCCATGCTGATTGCCCCCTCAGGCTCTGGAACGGTGGTGTCAACTGGTGCATAGGCAGCGGGTCTCCCTGCATCGGCTGCGTGGAACCCGGCTTCCCGGACCAAGTCGCCCCATTCTACGTGAAGCTAACCGAGGAAGCTTTGCCGAATATTGGTAGCAGCAGAGAGGAGGTTTAAACGATTGGCTAGAATTATTATTGACCCCATAACACGTATTGAGGGCCATCTTAAAATAGAGGCGGTGACCGAGAACGGTGAGATAAAGGAAGCCCGGAGCACGGGAACGCTCTTCCGTGGCATTGAGCTCATCCTGAAGGGCAGAGACCCACGGGATGCCCAGCGCTATGTCCAGCGCATCTGTGGTGTCTGCCCCACCAGTCACTCCATGGCGGCCACTCTGAATCTGGACAGCGCCTTTGGCATTGATGATAAAATACCGGATAACGGCCGCTTGCTGCGCAACCTTATACTGGGGGCGGCTCATATTGCTGACCATATCCTGCACTTCTATCACCTGTGCGCCCTCGACTACGTGGATGTGGCTAAGGTGGCTAACTATTCCGGCAATGACACTGCCCTGAATTCAGTTAAGCAGTTTATCGAGCGGGGCGAGCTGGGGCCCTTCGTGCCCCGCTATGAGGGTGACTACCGCCTGCCCGATGAGATTAATAATCAGGCAGTAGCCCACTATGTACAGGCTTTCAATATGCGCCGTAAAGGACAGGAGATGCTCTCCATCTTCGGCGGCAAGATGCCGCATAACTGCGCCATTATGCCCGGCGGCGTCACCGAGGTGCCCACCATAGATAAGATAGCCGCCTTCCTCTGGCGGCTGAACGAACTGAGGGAATTTATTGATAATGTCTATCTCCCCGACGTGCTGGCAGTGGCGGAGACTTATAGCGATTACTTTGAGATAGGCCAGGGCTGCGGTAATCTGCTCTCCTTCGGTAGCTTTGACCTTGACAGCAATGAAAAAGACCTGACCAGAAGAGAGCGGTTGCTGAAGCAGGGAAAGGTCTCCACCGACCTCAAATTCGGTGAAGTTGATACCGGTCAGATAGCGGAGGAAGTAGAGCACTCCTGGTATGCCGATCATGGCAACGGCCGACACCCCACCGAGGGCGAGACCAGCCCCGAGCCGGATAAGGAAGGCGCCTATTCCTGGGTCAAATCCCCGCGCTATGACGGCAAGGTCTATGAAGTCGGCCCTCTGGCACGTATGGCGGTTACCTATGCCAGCGGCGATGCTAAAGCAAAAGCACTGGTCGATTCGGTGCTATCCCGCTTTAAAGCGCCGCCGAGTGTTCTGTTCTCGGTATTGGGGCGCCATGCCGCGCGCGCCCTCTATACCAAGCTGATTGCCGACACTATGCCAGAATGGCTACTACAGCTGAAACCCGGCGAGCCGGTATATACCCCCTATGAAATTCCCGAGGAAGCTAACGGAATGGGACTGGTGGATGCAGCGCGCGGCGCCCTGGGACACTGGGTTGAGATTAAAGATGGCAAGATTGCCAATTATCAGTGCGTAGTACCCAGCACCTGGAACCTCTCCCCGCGAGATAACCAGGGACAGCCGGGGCCGGTGGAACAGGCTCTGGAAGGAACCAGAATAAGGGACGAAAACAATCCCTTCGAAATAGTAAGGATAGTCAGGTCATTTGACCCCTGCCTTGCCTGTGCGGTGCACTTGATTACCCCCAAGGGTCAGGACCTGGGCAAGTTCCGTGTTTGCTAAGCGAGGAGCCGGATAAACAGTGAAAACCAGGACAGCCAGGGTGGTAGTGCTCGGCGTAGGTAATTTGCTCTTAAAGGACGAGGGTATTGGCGTTCACATCGCACAAGCCCTGCAGGGAACGCCCTCACCCGCCGACGTGGAACTGGAGGTGGTGGACGGAGGCACCCTGCCCGACGCCCCGCTTGCCTTTGAGGACGTGGATAAACTGATAGTCGTCGATGCCGTGCAGGCAGGAGGTGAACCGGGCGCCATCTACCATTTTCACTATGAAGATATAGAACCGGCCGATAAGGTACTTACTTCGTTACATCAGATTAGCCTGCTGGAAAATGTCTGGCTGATGGACAAATTCAGCCGGAGGCCCAGGGAAGTGGTGATTATTGGCATCGAGCCTGAAGATATGAACTGGGGGCTGGAACTGTCAGAAAAAGTAAAAAAGCGAGTCCCCCAGATTATCAAAATAGTCATGGAAGAAATCGGCTCCGAATATCACGGTAAGCCTGAGAAAGGAGAGTAGAAGATGATAATTTCCGAACAGAAACCCTTGCCAGAAATTCTGGAGTCGCTGGAAGGAGAGCAGCGCATCTTCATCGTCGGCTGCAAAGGCTGCGCCGAAGCCTGCCATACCGGAGGTGAAGCTCAGGTTATAGAGATGAAACAAAAACTGGAAGAGGCAGGCAAAAAAGTGACCGGCTCTACCGTGGCTGACTTTCTATGTGACAAGGCACTGGTAAAGTTCAAACTTAAGGCCCATGAAGATGAGATAAACTCGGCTGACTCCCTTCTGGTGATGACCTGCGGCCTCGGAGTACAGGCTACCGCCAAGGTAGTGGATAAGATTACCCACCCGGCCTGCAATACCATTAACACGGGCGGTGCCCGTGGAGAGTGGTGGGGCGACGAGCGCTGCCTTGAGTGTGGAGAGTGCCTGCTGGACTATACCGGGGGCATCTGCCCGCTGACAGCCTGTACCAAGGGCCTGATAAACGGGCCCTGCGGAGGCGCGCGGGATGGCAAGTGCGAGTTTGAACCGGAGACAAGGGACTGTGGCTGGCACCTAATCTACGAGCGGCTTAAGAAGCTGAACAAACTGGAGAAGATGAGTGCTATAGTCACCCCGAAGGATTTCAGCAAGATGCAGCCTCCCAAACACCTGAGAAACACCATCCTGTGGGCTCTGGAAAACGAGGAGAAGGAGGCAATTACCAAATGAACATTGCCGAGCTAGCCAAAAGCGGAAAGTTCGTGGTTACTGCTGAGACTGGCCCACCCAAGGGCGTGGATATTGAGGAGATGCTGCACGATGCCGACCTGCTGCGCGGCCGGGTTGACGCCATAAACGTCACTGACCAGCAAAGCTCGGTGATGAGGCTGGGTTCCCTGGCTACCTGCCGCCTGCTCAAGGAGAGGGGGATGGAACCCGTCTTCCAGGTGACCTGCCGTGACCGCAACCGCATTGCTCTGCAATCTGACCTGCTTAGTGCCTACGTTCTGGGAGTGGAGAATGTTCTCTGTCTCACCGGTGATTTCGTGGCGCTCGGTGACCACCCCCAGGCGAAGCCTGTCTTTGACCTTGATTCGGTCTCTTTACTGATTACCGCCAGGGAACTGGAGCAGGGGAAGGACATTGCCGGCAACGAACTGAAGGGCAACCCCCGCTTCTGCCTGGGCGCTGTGGTAACCCCCGGCGCTGACCCCTTGGAGCCCCAGCTTATCAAAATGGAAAAGAAGGTGAAAGCAGGGGCACAGTTCTTTCAGACGCAGGCGGTTTACGAGCCGGAGAAGTTTGAGAAGTTCATGAAATCAGTAGCACACCTCAAGGTACCGGTGATGGTGGGAATAGTACTGTTAAGATCAGCAGGTATGGCCCGGTTCATGAACAAGAACGTGGCCGGGGTGCATGTGCCGGATAACTTGATTGATGAGATGGACCAGGCGGAAGACCGCGCCAAAAAGAGCGTGGAGATAGCCGCCCGCCTGATAAGAGAGATGAAACCCATGTGCCAGGGAGTGCATATAATGGCTATCGGCTGGGAAAAGAAAGTCCCTGAAGTGCTGGAGGCCGCCGGACTATAACCGATACTGCTCACTACTGATATAAAGTAGCCGAGTGATATTATGGCTAGTGAATCGACCAGCCGTCCGTCTTCTGAACCAGAAGGCAGGCCTGAGTTGACACCGGAAGAGGTAGCTCTGGTCTTCAGGATACGCATGTTCGTCAGGTTCAGGTGGATAGCGCTTGCCGGCGTTCTACTGGCCAGTCTGCTGGCTACCCAGGTATTCAATATCAATTTCCCGCTGCCGCCGGTATATATCATTTGCGCCTGCATAGCTCTTTATAACGGCGTACTTTTTTTCCAGGCGCGAAGCCTCAGCGCTGAAGCCAGTGGCTCACTGCCGCAAGAACAAACCGTGCCGTTAAGACGTCTGCTCTTCATACCTAAGGCAACCTCCCCACTGGTTGAGAAAGCCCGGGCTATCGGCAATATCCATATCGTTCTTGACCTGTTAATATTAGCCGCGCTTCTCCACTTCACCGGCGGTATCGAGAACCCCTTTATCTTTTATTTCATTTTCCACGCAATTATCGCCGGAATACTGCTGCACTATCGGATAGCATACTTCCTGGCCACGGCGGCCATCCTGCTCCTTGTCCTGATAGCAGGGCTGGAATACAGCGGGCTGATTCCCCATGTTCATCTGGAGGGCTTCGCGGCACCTGACCTGTACCGCCAGGAAACATACATCGTGGGTGTATTAGTCGCACTGACTACCTGTCTTTATGCCGCCGCCTATATGGTCACCAACATTTCCGGAGAATTGAGGAAGCGGCAGCGAGAAGTGGTTGCCTTGCAGGAGAAAGGGCTAATCAAGAAAACGAAAGAGCTTGAAGAAGCCAATGAAGAGTTGGGCAGGCTGGAGGAAGGCAGAAAAAACCTGCTTAATTTCCTGGCGGTGGCCTCTCATGACTTGAAGGCACCCCTCTCGGCTGTCCAGAGCTATCTCGGGGTAATGCTTGGCGGCTTTGTCGGCGAGATGAGTGAAAAGCAGCGTCATATGGTGGCAAGAAGCAGCAAGCGAATTAATGAGCTTCTGGAACTGATTGGCGACCTTCTGGACATCTCACGAATTGAAGAGGCACAGATTATCCAAGAAGTAGAAGAGGTAGCTTTGCCGCAGGTACTGCGGGATTCCGTCGAAAGTGTACGCTCCCTGGCCGAGGATAAAAAAATTAAGATAGCCACTGAGGTGCCCAAGCCTTTGCCCCGGCTTCAAGCCTCAAGCATCCGCCTGCAACAGGTGATGACCAATCTGTTATCTAACGCTATCAAGTTTACCCCGGAGAAGGGTGAGGTAAAACTGAGAGTCATTGAAGGAAAGACTGATATTCAGGTGCAGGTAATGGATAACGGTATCGGCATTGCCGCCGAGGAACTATCCAAAATATTTAACGATTTTTACCGGGGCGGCAGCCGGGAAGAGCCGGGTACCGGGCTGGGTCTTTCCATTGTAAAAAGGATTGTTGAAGCCTACGGAGGGAAAATCTGGGCAGAGAGCCCTAACCCCGAAGATGAATCTGTAAGAGGAAGCAAGTTCACTTTCACCCTGCCCAGGAGGCTGGCTATGGCTAATAAGAGTCAAACCAGATCAAGGCGGAAAGGAGGGGGTAAAACAGTAAAATCAGTCTAGAATATTACTGAGGCCTGTGTTATAATCGCCCGAAGGAGGTGGAAATGCTAGAGAAGATACTAATAGTCGATGATGATCCTGATATTTTAGACGCGTTAACGGTAATCCTGGAATCTCAGGACTACCAGGTAGTTACGGCGAGAGACGGGATTGAGGGGCTGGCTACCTTAAAGGCGGAGAAACCGGATCTGATGATTATGGACCTTCTCATGCCTAAAATGGACGGATTCGGTATGCTCAGAGAACTAGAAGATGGGAGATGGTCGAACTTCCGGCAGATGCCAATCCTGATTCTGACCTCGGTAAGAGAAGAGGCCAGCCGCCGCCGGTATGAACTGGAAACAGCAAGGCATTTCAACGTGGATGACTATGTAGAAAAGCCGATCTCCCCGGATATCCTGCTGGAACGTGTGCAGAAGTTGCTTATAAAGAAGGAGGTAGCCTGAGTCTCTGGAATTTTTAAAGGCGGTGTAAGACATGGCAAAGAAAGCTAAAATCCTGCTCATTGATGATGATGTTGACTTTGTAGAGGCAACTAAGATTGTTCTGGAAAGCAACTCCTACGATGTAATAGTGGCTGATGAAGGGGAAGCAGGCCTGCGCAAGGCGAAGGAGGAAAATCCAGACCTGATCCTCCTGGACATAATAATGCCGGTGAAGGACGGCTTCACCGCTGCCGAGGAATTCAAGGGAGACCCTGAGCTCAGTAAAATTCCACTCCTGATGCTGACCAGCTTTTCCGAGAGGAGAGGCGAAACCGGCATTCCGACCAGCCGCGGGCTGACACTTGACGCCGAAGACTATATTGATAAGCCAGTCAGCCCTGAGGAATTACTGGGAAGAGTGGAAAAGTTCCTTAAAAAGTTAGGCTCATAGCCTCTAGCCTGTTTTAGCCCGTTTAAAAAAAGGAGGAGCCCTTTCCGGTTACCAGTAGCTGCTCAATATTCCTGAACCGCCAGGCAATAACGTTCAGTAGACTTTTCGCTACTTCATAGCCAAGGTGAGGCTCCCGGTCAAACAGGGAGCGCAGCTCTCTACCGCCAATGCGCAATACTTTGCACTGGGTTCTGGCCACCGCACCCAGAATGCGGACGTGCGGAGGTACCAGCGCCGACCATCCGAAGGTTCCACCCTTGGTAATAGTGCGGACTACAGTCTGCATGGGTAGCTGATCCCGGCCGGATGTTTCCCGTAAAACTAAATTGACCTGCCCCTCTTCAACCATAAAGAAATGACGGGCATCCCCGCCCGACTTAAAAATGACTTCCTGGGACTGGTAGACTTTTTCCTCGCAGGAAGGTAATTCGGCAATCTTCAGGAGCTCTTCATCATTCAGTCCGAGAAATACCTCACATCGCTTCAAGTTTCCGAGGATACTCAACTCTTCCACCCCCCTCTGTCCTGTATTCTAACATATCCTGGGCAGCAACTCACCGACAGGCATATCCACAATCCGGCTGGCACCGAGGCAGGTTTCCATCACCACCCGGCCGGGGTGTTCCGCGACCACTTCCCCGATAATTGCCGATTGCTTGCCTAACCGGTTACGGCGCATTTTAGCCAGCACCTTTTCCGCGTCATCCCGGTCAACGATGACAACCAGCTTTCCTTCATTAGCCACGTGGAGCGGGTCAAAACCCAGTAGCTCACAGGCGGCATGCACTGCATCTTGAACCGGAATTGCTTCCTCCGTTATCTTTATTCCCGCCCCTGACTGTGCGGCAAATTCATTGAGGGTGCCGGCTAAACCACCGCGGGTAGGGTCACGGAGGCAGTGAATACGGCCACCTGTTGCCAGCATATCAGCCACTAATTTGTTCAAGGAAGCGCAGTCACTCTCAATCGAACCCGAGAACCGCAGTCCCTCGCGCTGACTCATTACCGCGATGCCATGTTCACCAATGGTGCCACTGATGACCACCCGGTCACCTGGTCTGGCGCTAGCACCGGAAATATCTACTCCCCGAGGGACCACCCCGATACCGGCAGTATTGATGAATAATCCATCGGCACTGCCCCGGTTCACCACCTTGGTATCGCCGGTAATCACCTGTACCTCAGCTTCTTCCGCCGCGCTTTGAACCGATTTCATTACCCGCTGGAGATCAGCTAACGGAAAGCCCTCTTCTATAACCAGGGCCACGCTCAGGTATAGAGGGGTAGCACCACTCATGGCTAGGTCATTTACTGTCCCGCAGACTGCCAGCTTGCCGATATCCCCGCCGGGGAAGAAAACAGGATTGACCACATAGCTATCAGTGGTAAATGCCAGCCGGCCGTTCAGTTCAAAAACGGCGGCATCATCCAGCTTGTCCAGCAGCGGGTTCCTGAACAGGGGTAAGAAATTCTTGCTGATAAGGTCATGGCTGAGTTTACCCCCGCTACCGTGAGCCAGCAGAATCTTATCCTCCATAACTGCCCCCGTAAAGATAGTATATCGAACAACTCCCCTCCGAGGAAACCATACAGGGGCCTACCGGGTGTTCCGGGCGGCACTCCCTCCGGAAGAGCCGGCAATCAAGAGGAGTCTTGACCCCGCGTAAAATGTCCCCGCAAAGGCAGCCTTCTGGCTCGCGGGGAGGTTCTATCTCAATCTGAAAGGCCCGCTCGGCGGCAAAGCCCCCGTATTCCTGCCTCAGCTTCAGGCCGCTCTCCGGAATTATGCCCATGCCCCTCCAGTTCGCCGCACAGGGTTCAAACACCTGCTCCATTACCTCCAGCGCCCGCCGGTTACCTTCCACATTCACGCCACGCCGGTAGGCTATCACAACCTCAGGCTGTTTTTTCTCTATCTGCGTCACCAGCATATCGATACCAAGAAGTACATCCAGAGGTTCAAAGCCGGAGATTGCGCAGGCAATTCCGTAATCGGCTGGTATGAAATGGTAAGGCAGAGAACCGATAACGGCACTGACATGACCCGGACAAATAATACCATCGAGTCTAACTTCCCCTGAGTCCAGCAGTGCTTTGATTACCGGCGGGCAAAGCTTGTGCAGGGAAAGGACATAGTAGTTACCGATACCCTCCTGAACCGCCTCCAGGACAGAAGCGGCAACGGTGGGGGCGGTGGTCTCAAAGCCAATACCGAGGAAGATAACAGATTTTGCCGGGTTATTACGGGCGATATCAAGCGCGTCCTGGGTAGAGTAAACGATGCGGATGTCACCGCCCTCAGCCTTGGCCTGCTGCAGGCTGGAATAGCTCCCCGGTACCTTCAGCATATCGCCAAAGGTGGTGATGATAACATCGGGGAGCTGAGCCAGGTAGATTGCCTTATCCAGATCGGCGCTGGCGGTAACACAAACCGGGCAACCGGGGCCGGAAAGCATTTCTATGGTAGGCGGCACCAGCTGGCGCAGGCCATACCTGACAATGGTTGCGGTATGCCCACCGCAAAATTCCATGAGCCTCACCGGCCTGGTCGAGCGGCGGTGAATCCTCTCAATCAGCCGTTTGCCCAGCCCGGCATCACGATACTCCGTAGCGAATCTCATCCCCGGATGTAACTCCTATTCGGTCTGGCTGACCATCTCCCGCAGCAGTCTCAGCGTCTCTTTAGCTTCAGCTTCATCAACAATGTTTATCGCATAGCCGGTATGCAGTAATACGTAATCACCAACTTTGACCTCCGGGGTGAGCCAGATGCTAACCCCGCGTCTGACTCCGCCCACGTCCACTTCAGCTTGCCGACCGTTTATTGATTTGACCAGTGCCGGAATCGCCAGGCACATAATTAGCCTCCGTCTCCACGGGCAAAATTGGCAATAACTGCCTGCCCCAAAGAGATGCCGCCGTCGCCGGCAGGCACTTCACGGTGGGTTAACACGGTGAGCCCGGCACTCTCCAGAGCAGCCACCGCAAGCCGAAACAGCAGGCGGTTCTGGAAGACCCCACCGCTCAGGGCTACCCTGCCAATGCCTGTCTGCTGTGATAAACGCTGGCACAACCGGGTTATTATTTCCGCCAGGGTACGGTGGAACTTCATCGATATGCTGGCAGGGGGGACTCCCCGGTTAAGCTCGGCAATAATGGCTGCGAACAGCTCACCAAGCTGCACAATATCAACGCCGTCCTGCACAATGATGGAGAAGGGATAACTGCCCTGCTCACCTTCATCGGCAACCATTTCCAGCTCTACGGCAGCCTGCGCCTCATAGTCAATCCTGTACCTTACCCCGGTAAGAGCCGACACCGCATCAAAGAGCCGTCCGCAGCTCGATGTCAGCGGAGAGTTAATTTTCTTCTTAATCTGCTCTATGATTATGTCAATTTCACCACCGTCAACATAATTCATGACCGGAAGTTTCCCGCCCGGGAATTCCTCCCCCAGCAGACTGGCCAGGTAGCTGATAGCCATA
This sequence comes from uncultured Dehalococcoidaceae bacterium, assembly GCA_964404475.1. Taxonomy (GTDB): domain Bacteria; phylum Chloroflexota; class Dehalococcoidia; order Dehalococcoidales; family RBG-16-60-22; genus CAYOKF01. The sequence continues at coordinate 19,677 of CAYOKF010000001.1, forward strand.
CGGTATGGCCTCTCTATAGCGACAGCGCCGCCGGGAAGAGGCACGTACTGGAAGTGCCCCAAACGCCGAAAGCCCCGGTAGTCCGCCAGCAGAAACTCCCCTCCCCAGATACAGCCGTCGCTGCCCAGGCCGGTGCCGTCAAAGGCAACCCCGATGACCGGCTCGTTCAAGCCGTTATCAACCATACAGCTCACTATATGGGCATGGTGATGCTGAACCGGGATGAAAGTAAGTTTAGCTGTCTCATCCTCCATAGTCCGGGCATACTTGGTGGACAGGTACTCAGGGTGCATATCATAAGCCACAATCTCCGGCTGGATGCGGAAAAGCCTCTGATAAAGCGCAATAGTGGCCTCAAAGTGTCCCACGGTCTCCAGGTTTTCCATATCGCCGATATGCTGGCTCAGGAAAGCATACTCGTCCCTGGTCAGGCAAAAGGTATTTTTGAGCTCGGCCCCGCAGGCGAGCACCTGCCTCGCCTTGAAGGGAAGGTGAATGGGATAAGGAGCGTAACCCCTGGCACGCCGGATTAGCTGCGGCTCACCCCTTGCCACCATGGACACGCTGTCATCATAGCGGGAATAGATGTCACGATTGTGCAGCAGAAAGTAGTCGGCAATGCCGCCAAGTCGCCTTATCGCCTCATCATTATCCCTGGCGATGGGCTCCTCGCTAAGGTTACCGCTGGTCATTACCAGAGGCAGGCCGCTTTCTCCGAGCAACAGGTGATGCAACGGGGTATAGGGCAGCATCACGCCGAGATAATTGAGCTGAGGCGCTAACGCCGAAGTTAGCGAAGAGCCAGCTCGCCACCGCAAAAGCACGATGGGACACTGCGGAGAGGCGAGTAGCTCCGCCTCGGCAGCAGAGACCACACAGTGCTTCTTTACCTCTTCCAGGTTAGCCAGCATTACCGCCAGGGGCTTGGCGGGACGTTTTTTTCTCTCCCTCAGCCGCTGAACTGCCTCCTCGCTGGTGGCATCACAGGCCAGCAGAAAGCCACCCAGACCCTTGATGGCGACAATTCTGCCCTTCTTAAGCAGCTCGCTGACTGCACGCAGCGTATCATCCACCGTAACCGCGTTACCGGCACTATCAACCAGCCGCAGACCGGGGCCACAGCGGGGACAGGCGTTGGGCTGGGCATGAAAGCGCCGGTTCAGGGGGTCATCATACTCCTGCTGACATTGAGGGCACATCCGGAAATCACGCATCGTGGTCCGGGGACGGTCATAAGGGATATTTTCAATAATAGTAAAGCGGGGGCCGCAATTGGTGCAGTTGGTGAAGGGATAGCGATAACGCCGGTCATCCGGTGACAGGACTTCTTTAAGACAGTCAGGGCAGGTAGCGATATCCGGGGAAACCAGCTGGAATTTATCCTTTTCAGAAACGCTTTGTTTAATCTCAAAGTGCTCATAACCGGCGGCTGTCTCGCTGGTGGTAGTAATACCGTCGATATGAGCCAGAGGTGGCACCAAAGTCTCCAGCTCAACCACAAACCGGTCCAGGGCGGCTTTCTCTCCCTCGACCTCAACCCTGACGTCCCCTGAGGTATTGCAGACCCAGCCTTTCAGGTTATGCCTGGAAGCAAGCTGGTAAACAAAGGGACGAAATCCAACCCCCTGCACGACCCCCCGTATGCTGATGTTGAGTCTGGTTACCTCCGATGAAACCGCTGCCCCATCCGGACAAGACGGCCGGCTGACTTTCATCACCTACTCCACGAAACTGCATTCAAGGTCGATTTCTTCAGCATCAACCTCCTCCAGCCTGCCACTTCTACAGTGCGGGCATAACAGTGTGCTGCCCTGCGAGGAAAAGGTATTACCACACTCACGGCAACGCAGTTGAGGCGGCACCAGCCCTATCTCCATTTCCGCCTCTTCGGCAGCGGTGCCTTTAGCTATGGTCTTCAGCAGCTCTTGTAGCGATTGAGCATCCATAGGATGGCCTGACTCCCTCACCCTGGCATAAATCCTTTTAATACGCTTATCACCGGCCTTCTTAGCCTCATCAAGTGAGGCATCAAGAATGCGTTGCATCAGGGATAACTCATGCATGCTGATTTACTCCTTATACTTTATTTAACAAGGATTCAGGCACCCGGAAGACTACCTTCACAATCGCCCTAAGTGCTTCTTAGACTGTTGCCTTCGCTTACTGGATAATTCCTCGTAATTGTCCAGCTTTATGCAGGAAATGGTTGCTTCGCCGGGGAAAGGGGATACCATCTGACTACTTACCAAGATTGCGCAACAGCCATCACCTGGTGACTTTAGTTGCAGTCTTCATTAGTATGATAGCATGAAGCTTTTCCCTTGGCAATTACGGCCAATTTTGACAAACAGTCTCAAGCGAAAGTTATGCTAAGACCAAGCAGGACGATTCTCCAGCACAAGACAAACGGGTCTGGCATGACAACTTGCCCTCCCCCCTCCCGAAGTGGGAAAGGGGAGGGCAACCACTGGGTGTGATATTCAGTTTATGAAGACTTGCGGCGAGTAGCCAGCTGCCAGGCAACTATAATGATAATGATTACCCCGGCAGCAATACCGCCAATGAGGTACCAGTTAAACAGCGCCGACGGTTGCGTCGCGGCTGTTGACGGCACCTGCTCCGGCTCGGGTATCTCTTCAATTTCCGGCGCCAGCTCTGTCGGCGGTTCGGCTACCGGCTCAGGAGACGGTGATTCTTCTTCAGCAGGCAATGGCTCCGCAACAGGTTCCGCCGACGGAGTTGGCACTGCTTCAGCTTCTACCACGGTAAAGGAACAGGTGTGACCGTTTACTGACACATCATAGACACCTCCGCTACTCTCCATGATACGGAAACTCACTTCCTGGCTATCGCCAGCGGCAATGGTCAATTCCTGACTGGCTTGCTCACTGTCATTTAACAGCAGGCGCAGAGTGTAGGTACCCTCAATGCTGCCGGTATTAGCCACGGTGGCGGAAACAACCACTTCTTCATCAGGTTGAACCATCGCCGGCATCACGGCAAGCTCGGTGACATCAAACTCGGCGGTAAGCAACCTGCTCACTAAAGCAAACTGGGTGAAGTGCGTTACCTCAGCGGTGACGGTGCGAGCCGCGGTATCTACCTGGCTCTCCAGCGCCAGCCAACGCGCGCCATTCCAGTAGGCGATATACAGCTCATCCTCGACTGCGCCCTCGGGTAAATCCTCCGCAGTGTAACGCAGCTTAAGGGTTATCGCCGGACTGAAGATAGCCCCATCCGGACCGAAGTTATAAGAGCTCAAGAGGGCGCTTCGGTCTGGCGGTGCCGAAGGTGAGGCTACTTCGCTGACTGTCAGCGAGTTCAGCGCGCTGCCGCCAGCATCAAGCAGTCTGGTCCGCGCATTAACCTTGAGAGAAGCCTTGCCATCCTCGGTAGACAGCTGGCAGGTAGATTGCGCGAGTCCGGTACTGCTCACCTCCAGTTGAGCGCCTGTTAGTCCGCTGGTCTGGACATTCTTTACCACCACCATTCCTCCTCCACCACCCGCTATTACCGGAGATGGCGGAGGCGTCGGCGTGCCGATTAATGTCCAGGAGCTGAAGTGGTCTACCGATGCGTAGGCTACGTTGTTAGCAGCATCAATCACGGTCGGCACTTCAGTCCATGCGCCGGTATCCGGATTGAGATAAGCCACCTTCAGGTTTTCCTCCTCAAGACCGGCAGCAGCCATGGTGTCACTGTCAAAGGGGAAGCCGAGTTGCCAGTCTACCCCGGACAAGGGGGCACTGGACTCGATATTGGTTATCCTGCCCAGCATATCCGAAGCGCCGGACGGCAGAGAGCCCAGAGTGGCCGGAGCCACATCCATTTTGGAGGGCGTGATGACACTCGCTTCGGAGCCATCACCAATCAGATTATTGATTTTCACCTTGTCGCCCCACGGGGGTGCCATTTCTACCGGCGTGCTAGCGGTTACTGTGGACGGGTCAAGGCGCGACGAAGCAAAGGTTGTCCTGGTAGTACCTGAAGGTGTACAGATAACCATCACGCTGGTGCTGTGTTCCAGGCTGCCGCTGGTGCCGGTTATCTTGAATGTCCAGTTGCCGGGTTGGGCATCCGCGCTAGCCGTGAAGGTTACCGCTTGCTTGCCCAGGCCGGTGGTTGCCGAAGGTGTGACACTGCTTGTCTCATAGCTGATTGCGGCGGGCCAGGTGGCTGCCGGGTCGCTCATGGTTACGGCCAGAGCCACTTCACCAGCGAAATCATTGATGGAAGTAACGGAGACGGTAGTCTCACCACTGGTATTCGGGTTAACCGGTACCGTATCCGGAGCCAGGCTAATGGAGAAGTCAGGAGTATCTGCCGGTGGTACCACCCTAACCGTCACTTTTTGCGTCTGGGCGATATCGCCAGATTCTGCCAGAATTACCAGAGTGTATTTACCCTCGGTAGCCCCTTCCGGTACGTTGATGTTGAGCGTGGCGGTGGTGGGGGTAGCTACATTCGGGGTTATTACTGCCGCCGGCGAGAAATCATAAGTGGCGCCGGTTATAGCATCAAGCCCGGTAATACTGAGGGCCACCGCGGATTGGAAGGTACCCACCGGCTCCAGCTTCACGGAAAACGTCGCCGAGCTACCCTTGGGTATATTCAACTGCATCGGGCTGGCATAGAGGACAAAGGTATTGACGGCCGATGGCCTCAGGGCAAAGGGGCGGTCAATACTGATGCCACTGGTACCGCCGGTGACGACTACCGGGTAAATTCCAGCAGCCAGCGAAGGGGCCGTCGCCAAAGCGTTGAAGGTGCCATCCTCAGCTACCGTTACCGTTGCCGGTATCGTAGCAACGCTGGTGCCGGCAAAGGTTACGGCCACCGTTTCACCGGCAGTGAATCCCGAACCGGAAAGCCTTATGTCTTCATCTGCCGAACCGCTCATCGGTGACAGCACCATGCTGGCTCCCGGTGCGCTTACCAGCAGACCAAGCGGTACGGCCCGGAAGATGCTACTGGCTTCTACTTCAAGGGCGATATCATAAGGCCCTATCGGTGTGCCGGCATCAACCGTGACCAGAACAGTAACTATCAGGTCCTCGCCGGGTCTTGGGGTCAGAGCCGTCGGTGTGACAACTTCTTTCACTCCTGCCGATGTTCCCGAAAACTGGCCGATGGTATTACCGGCCGTATCTTTGAAGGTAACGATGACACCCGGTGCCAGCCCGCCAACGCCAAAGCGTAGTGCTTCCTTGAAGCCATTCTTGGAGCTGACTCTGAAGGATGTCTCGCCACTCTGGCCCTGGACTATCTCCAGGAACGGTGGTGAGATATCCAGGAAAAAGTCGGCATTATCGGCGTGAACAATATGGAAGGGACACCTGGCCGCCCGGGAGCCGTCCATTGCCTTAATCTTGTAGCCTCCCGGAGGCACCTGATCTGCCTGAGGTACGGTAATCTGCGTTGCCCAGGTTCCGTCCGATTGTACCTCAATAGTGCCTGGGGTAATATCAATCGGTATGGGCGCTCCCGGTGGTGCTGCCGTTAGAGTAATACTGGCTCCGGCAGTGAAACCGGCACCGGATATGCCAATATTATCTCCCGGCTTACCCTTGGGCGGATTGAGAGTTATCGTAGCATGACCCTGCCCTTCACCTATATCGGGCATGACACTAAAGCCAAGGGGTACCACCACCGTTTCGGTACCGCTGACACCACGAATACTTAACGGATACGGCCCCGGAGACGCCTGCTCGCTAACACTGAGAGTGACTGTGGCGCTAACAGAGCTACCGGGTGATACCGTTACCGTATTGCTCGGTGAGAATTCTGCGGTGATTCCCGGAGCCAGACCGTCAATATACAGGTCTACTGTGGTGCCGGAGGTTCCTACTGACCTCACGTTCACCGTTGTGGTTGCCTGGCTGCCCTGGACCACCGGAGGCAGATATGGCGGTGACGGCTTCAGAATAAAGGTAGTATCACCGCCCTTGATAGTGAAGGGCCGGCAGTCATATACATAGGCACCGTCTCCCGTTGCTACTGCCACCGTCACGTCATAGGTACCGGCGTCAAGCCCGGTGGGCACCTGGAAGACACCGTTGAAGCTACCATTGGCGTCGGTAGTGAGGTCATCAGGAATAGCGACTGATTGTGAACCGAACTTGAGGCTGGCAACGCTCTGAAGTGCCGGGAAGCCCGTTCCGGAGAAGGTTACCTTAAGCTTCTTGTCGCCGTAGCCGGCGGGAGCGTAATCAGGATCCAACCTGAACTCAGGCATCTGGAAAATAGCCGGTGGCATGACCCCGAAACCGAACGGCACAACCCTGACCTTGTCACCGCTGACACCGCGGATAGCCAGTGGATAGTGGCCCGGCGGTGTTGATGCCCCGGTGGTGATGGTCAAAGTAGTGCTGCCGGAGCCACCAGGCGAAACACTGAGGCTGGAACTATCAAATACGCCGGTAACCCCGGATGGCAGACCGTCAACGTACAGGTCTAAGGTTACTGCCTGCCCGGTTGCTTCGACAAAAACGGTGGTCTGACCCGACTCACCCTGAGTCACACCCGGGATGAAACCAGGAACAACATTAAGGTTGAAGGACACCTCGTTATTTACCACGGAGAAAGGCTTGGCAATAAATACCGGGGGCATGCCCGTCTTCTCTGCTTCCACCTCAACCATATAGACGCCCACTCCGAAATCACCGGGAACATTGAAAATAAGCGTGAAATCACCGTTGCCGTCAGCTACCGTACCCGCCGGTACCGGTAGCTCCATGCCGGCAAACCGGAGACGTGTTACGTTGGCACCGTCAGGAAAGTCGGTCGCACTGATACTTACCTTGGTGCCCGCCGCGCCCATGTTGGGATTGAGCGTTATCTCCGGGAAGTAGAATAGATATTTGTCCATCGCGCCCATGCCCATCTGCGTCATCATGGCATCCTTGTCCCACATCATGAACTCCGGCGGCGGCTGTACCTCAAACTCCAGATGAGTGCGTATTTCCTTCGCTACCCCGTCTACCGTAGCCACTCCCAGTATCTCAGCTCCATAGTGCCCCGGCGGTATGTGCGTCGGCGTTAATGTCAGCGTGACGCTGCTCTCACCACCAGGCGGTACCGTGACACTGGTCGCGGAAAAGGCCGCGGTTATCCCCGGAGGTATCTTGTCCACACTCAGATCAACGCTAACTCCAGCACCCATTGATTTTACCCGTAGCGTCGTGCTGCTGCCGTCAGGCGGGATCGGCGGCAGCCAGTCAGGGTCCGCCCTCAGCGTGAAGGCGACATCCGTACCGGTTACCTGGAACGGTTTCATGATATGTACCGGCGGCTCTCCCGCCTTCTGCGCCTCTACCTCAACGTCATACCACCCCGACGGCGTATTGCCGCCCCATAGCGTCTTGGGTGCATTGAATATAAGCGTGAAATCACCGTTGCCGTCAGCTACCGTACCCGCCGGTACCGGTAGCT
>CAYOKF010000001.1:27207-36657 GCA_964404475.1 uncultured Dehalococcoidaceae bacterium
CATGAACTCCGGCGGCGGCTGTACCTCAAACTCCAGATGAGTGCGTATTTCCTTCACTACCCCGTCTACCGTGGCCACCCCAAGTATCTCGGCTCCATAGTGCCCCGGCGGTATGCTCGTCGGCGTTAATGTCAGCGTGACGCTGCTCGTACCTCCGGGAGATACGGTCACATTGGAGGAGGAGAAAGCCGTAGACACCCCCGGTGGTATGGCATCCACACTGAGAGAGACGGTGGCACTACCACCCATTGACTGAACCCAGATTTTAGTTGAACCACTGCCTTCGGGCGGGATCGGCGGCAGCCAGTCAGGCTCCGCCCTCAACGTGAAGGCTACATCTGACCCGGTTACCTGGAACGGTTTCATGATGAATACCGGCGGCTCTCCCACCTTCTGCGCCTCTACCTCAACGTCATACCAGCCTGAGGAAGTATTGCCGCCCCACATGGTCTGCGGTACGTTTAAGACAAGATTGAAATCACCGTTGCTGTCGGCGGTAGTAGTTGGTACGGGAAGCTCCATACCGGCAAACCGGAGATGCGTCACCGTGGCCCCAGCCGGAAAGTCGGCGGCACTGATATTCACCTTGGTGCCCGCCGCGCCCATGTTGGGATTGAGCGTTATCTCCGGGAAGTAGAATAGATATTTGTCCATCGCGCCCATGCCCATCTGCGTCATCATGGCATCCTTGTCCCAGTTCTTGAACTCCGGCGGCGGCTCTACCTCAAAGTTCAGTGGCACATTAAATATCGAATCAGCTTCGGCTGATATATCATAATCTATTTGCTGATTAGCATTGCTATCTATCCAGCCAACGATAGATATCATATAGCCCCCAGGTTCAGCCCCCTGGATATAGAGGTCAGCCGAGGCTTGACCACCGGTAGTGGTGATATTCGCCGTGGTTATACCGGGGCCTTCATGGCTGCCCCAGTGTGCCTGGGCGCCTCCGGGCAGACCACCACCCCTGAGTAATTCGTCAATACCCAGGGTCACCGCAGGAGTGGTATAGCCAAGAGCCTTAACGGTTACCTTGGTCTGATTGTATCCCCCTGGAGGTGTTGGCGGCAGCCAGTTAGGGGTTACCTCGATACTGAATTGAGCATCGCTTCTCATGAGGTGAAACTGCTTGACAATGTACGGAGCGAATCCGGTTGCTGCTTCCGACTGAAAATCGATATTGTACATTCCTCCAGCGGCCAGACCCCACGATTCATCCACAATAAATGAGCCGGAAAAACTACCGGAGCTACCGGCGGCAAGACCACCGGCAGGCAGCGGCACCTGGTTCCCGGCAAAGGTGATACTGGTGAGCGTGGCATCAGGCGGGAACTGTGTGGCGGTATAATTAACCTGCGTACCTGCGGTACCGCTTTTGGGTGACAGTATTATCTCCGGGAAGTAGACACCCTGCTCCCATTCCGTCCCTTGCCATTGCTGGCTCCAATCTTCCTGCTCCATACCCATCATGCCACCCATGAAGCCCATAGGCGGCCCCACCATTAACTCCATGTGAATCTCGCGCCGGTTATCGTTACCCTCGGTGCCCACAATGGTAAAGGGGTAAGGTCCGGGGGGCACATTTTCTGACGGTTTCAGTATCAGTACGGCACTGGCAGCACCGCCAAGCATGGTAACATTGGCCGTCTGGCTTGCCGGGTCCCACACCTCGGCTATGCTGCCAAAGGCGGTGAACAGGCCTTCAGTGCTTAGATTGACGCTTGGACTCTTGCCGGGAAGAGCGTTAATGGTAATGGCAATCCTGCGTCCGCTGGGGTCACCGGCGGGAACCGGCTCCAGCCACTGCGGGCTGACCTTCAAGGAGAAGGTATCATCCGTTCCCATGATATGGAATTCTGCAGTTCGGATGGTACCCTGAACATTAACGTCAATCGGGTGTGGGCCGCTATCAAGGCCGGGGGCGGTAACCACCGTGGAGAACGCGCCGGTCTCATCAGTAGTGGCAGCCACACCGGGGGTTACATCAACGGGCCCAAAATTGATGGAGGTGAGTTGCTGGTTCTTGGGGAAGCCATATCCGTTAACGGTTACCCTTTCCCCGGCGGAACCGAAAGTGGGTGAGACAGTGACCATGGCCATACCCATGTCCATAAAGCCGGAAGACGGGGTCACCTCCAGAGTGAAATCAGCCCATACCTCCTCAGCGGGGGAATTCAGGTTATTAGACCTGATGGATATCGGGTAGTTACCGCGAGGGCAGGAACCGGAAATAGTCAGTTGAAGCTCCCGGCTTATCATATCGCCGACCGGTGGTGTTACCTGCCAGTTGTTGAAGCTGGCGGTAACCCCCTGCGGCAAACCCTCGATTTGCAGGGAGACGGTCGGGCTGGGCGGGGTATCCACCAGAGACCTTACATTGATATTGACAAAGCCGTCCTCTCCAGCCGGCCGTACCAGCCAGCCCGGTGAGGCACCGACACTATATTTCTGTTCAGAATTGATAACCTGAAAGTCGAAAAAGCCCCACAGGTCATTGGGCGGAGAGCCAACCTGCACATCAACCGGGTACATGCCGGGGCCGGTGGCATAACCAAAGGCCGTGCCGGGTATGGTAAACACGCCCGAGAAAGAACCGGCGGCGGAAGTAGTAATCGCCTTAGTGAGTACATCGGTTTCGGCAAATTTCAGGCTGGTTATGGCGGTATCCGCCGGGAATCCGGAACCGGTAAAGGTAATGGTATCGCCAACCTGACCAAAGGTGGGGCTAAGCATGAAGACACCCATGCCAAATCCCTGGGGTGGCATTATTGCCAGTTCCAGGTTGACTCTGGAGATCTCTTCACCCTCGTCCCAGCGGTCATTTTGCGTGACATTGTCCGTCCAGCCCTCGACAACCGCCGGATATTGCCCCATGGCAATCATCCCGGGCAGCACCAGACTGAGGTCAAAGGAATTTTGCCCGCCCGGGGGAACACTCAGATTGAAAACTGTCTGGGCAACACCATCCCACTTGGTCGTCACCCCCGGGGGCAGTCCTCTAACCGCCATCTTGACGGCCGGTGCCGCACTCCCCAGGGCCTTGAGCATACCGGAAGTAACCGGTTCACCGCCCGGTTCACCGGTCATATAGTTGGGGGAAAGGGTAATGGTAAAGGTGTCATCACCACCGTAGACATTGAACTGGGACGCTTCTTGAACCTCACCTACGGTCACCTTAACCTTATATGCGCCGGGTAATGTCGGCTGTCCGCCGATAGTACTCGGAACGGTAAAGGCTCCGGAGAATGAGCCCTGGGGCGAGGTGGTAATCGTTTGTCCCAGAGTGATGGCCTGCCCGCCAAAGGTGATGCCGGAGAGCGCGGTACTGGTGGGGAAATTGGAGCCGCTGAAGGACACCACCGTCCCCACCGCGCCGCTGCCGGGGTTAACCGAGAATATGGGCATACCATAGTCGGCAGCAGCACCGATCTCCAGCTCCAGGTTACGAACCTGCCGTTCTTCACCGGCGATAGCTTTGACCATCATCGTATAATGGCCCATAGGCAGCCATTCTGCGGGCTTGATATCGAGAGCAGCCACTACCGTACCACCAATCGGCGGGGATACGTTAGCCGTAGTTTGCCACTCGCCACCATCAATTCGCCACTGGATATCAGGCGGACCGTCAACCCGCAGGACAATAGTAGCAGCCGAGGAGCCTACCGATTGTACATTTACTGAGGTTGAGTCAATGTCACCCGGCGAGGTATGTATCATGTCCGGGGACAGGTTAACCGAAAAAGTGGCGCCGCTACCGGCCAATTCCAGGTAAGTCATGGCTCTCTTGTCGTCGGGGTAGGTACCCACCACCACCTCCACCGGATATGTTCCCGGAGGAAGGTCAGACGGAACCTGCATCACTGCCGATAGTGCGCCGCTGCCGTCGGTAGTAATGGTCGGCAGCTGCGCAACGATATCATTTTCCGAATTGGATGAGCCAAGGTAAAGGTGAGTCATTTCTGTATCGGCAGGGAACCCGTTACCGGTGATGGTAATCCAGTCTCCCGCCGAACCTAAAGTCGGGTTGAGATAGATTGAGGCCATGCCGAAGCCGGCGGGCGGTACCACATCCATTTCCAGATTGATGCGATGGACTTCTTCGCCGGTGTCTACCGCACCATTAGTATTGGCGTCCAGCCAGCCCCTGATGGTGAAGTTATAGTGCCCGGGTGACAGCCAATCACTGATGTTTAGCGTCAGGTCAGTGCTGGCTACCCCACCCGGTGCTACCACCAGGGTGGCCGAGTTGAAACTGGCCGTGATGTCCGCCGGACACCCTTCGGTAGCCAGTTTTACCGTCGCGGCCGACCCTACCGATTTTACCTGCATCATGGTATTTATCTGGCTTCCCTGCTCCGCCCAGAGGAAGGGCGGGGATGCCTGAAGCACAAAACTATCACCGCTACCGGTGATGGTAAAAGGTCTGCCGAAGAACATGTCATTAGGCGGATTACCCACCTGGACATCAACCGGGTACATACCGGAAGGTAAGTCAGGAACGCGGAAGCTCCCGGAGAACCTTCCGGCCGAGTCTCCGGACTGGAGCACAGTCATGGTGGGCAGACTCTGTTCCGTAATCAAGTCCACCGGGCCGAAGTTAAAGGTGGTTATTTCTCCCGGGTCACAGCCAAGGAAACCGGACCCGGAGAAGTTCACGATAGCTCCGGGGCTGCCGAAGGTGGGGTTCAGCGTCAACTGAGCCATGCCAAAATCGGCGGGTGGCTGTACCTCCAGCTCCAGGGAGACTAACTGTGGCGTCTGGTCATCTTCCCACCCCTTGATATTGATGGGATAGTTGCCGGTGGGGGCAGTCAGGCTCACCGTCAGGGTAAGGTTTCGGGTGACGGAACCCCCGGCCGGTACCGCAATGGCATTGGCGCCGGAGGCAGGAGTATTAGCCTCAAGTGAACCGAAACGGTAATCAAGCCAGGAGGGTTCTCCCTCAATATCCAGGTTCACCGTGGGGCTGCTGCCGCCAATGGAGAACAGGTTGACCGAGACCGATGCTGAATTACCATCCGGCTCGGTAGCCACAGTTACCGACTGCGGTGTGATTCCCAGAGTGAAGGTATCACCCGTCCCCATAATCTGGAAATCTTTGTCAGCAAAGTCACTGGTTACCGGGACGCGTGCCTCAATCCGGTAGTTGCCTGAGGGTACACCGGACGGAATGGTAAAGGTACCGGTAAAGGCGCCTCCGGTTACCGTGATGGTGCTTGGAATCGTTTGCAGCACAGTATCCGTAAATACCTCCCGGATAGCAAGCGTCTCCCCCTCACACCCGGAGGGGAAGTTAACCCCGCTTACGGTAATAGTATCACCGGCTCTGCCGTAACTCTGTGACAGCGATATGCTGGGTCCCCACTGAGCGGGTGGCGGCACGTCCAGATTGACGTCCACATATTTGGTCATAGGCGGCTCACTGGAAGCAGCCTCCACCGTGAGGTGGTACATATCCGGGGACGCCCAGTCCTGCACGGTAACCGTCAGCGTTGCCGAAGAAGTTTCGTTAGCTGGTGGAGTCACGCTGCCGGGAGTAAAGCTGCAATCTATTCCCGGTGGTGAGCTGATGGTGAGCGCCACCGCAGAATTAAAGCTGTTAATCGATTTTACATATACAGTAACATTGCCTGAGTTAGCCGGTTCGATAGAGATAAACTCCGGCGACGAAGAAAGAATGAAATCAGGCTCGCTTCCCGTGGTAACGGTGAGTTCACAGAAAGCCGTGCTTGAGGCTGAGTTTGCCTTAATGCCGAAATTACCGCCGGGCATATCGGCGGGTACCGTTACCGGCGCATTCCAGGTTCCCTCAGCCGAAATTTGACCGGAAGCCAGTTGCTGCCCTGCCTTGGGTCCGGAATCCCAGATGAGCGTTACCTCTTCATCGGGAGCAAACTGGGAGATAAAGAGAACCGTCTGCTCACCGGCAAGGACGACCGGCGGGGATGCCGAAAGCAAGGGCTGACCGGACACACCCACAATCACGGGGAAGAAGCAAGCTTTCTGCATGCCTCCGTAAGCGCTCGTCTGGCCTTCAAGAGCACACTGGTAGGTGCCTGAAGGCATACTGGCGCTGGCACCCAGGTTTAAAGTAACCTGCGTGGTTTCACCGGCGGCCAGGGTTACTTCTGAAATTGACAGATTGGAACTTTCCGGCAGGCCGGGAGGGCCATGGAAGCTAAGGGTAACCGTTCCCTCAAAACCGTTTACTGAAGAGATAGCGAATGTTTCCGGATTTTCCGTTCCTGCCGCCCGCATGAAGGAGAACTTGCCATCACTGTTGTTAATATTAAAGTATGGCTGGGGCGGTTGAGCGGTAGTGTTACCGGAGGGACTATTGGACAAGCCTGACCAGAGAGGGATTTCATCAGCGGTTTTAACCGCAAAGTAGTAAACAGTTTCCGGGCTCAGATTGCTGACAGCAAAGGTCTCATTCGAGCCAGCCGCATACGGGGCGGGAACATTTGGAACGGGGGTAGCATTGCCCCACTTGGTTTCATCATCAATGGCCGCGGCGGCATAGCGAATATCGTACTGCGCGGCCTGGCCCGTATCGTTATCATCGCCCGGGGCAGTCCAGGTAAGCGTTAACGAGTCATGGGCAGGGTTACTGACTGCCAGATCGGTGATAGCTGCCGGCGGGGTAGTATCCTGCGGCGGCACCGGGGCCAGGGCAAGATTCACCGTTGCCGGCGACCCCAGCGCAGCATCGATACCTGTCCGGGCGGCCGCGGTATAGCCCGCCATCGTTGCTTCAACTGTGTAACCGGTATCCGGCGGTACCGTAACTTCGTAACTGCCATCGGCACCAGTAGGCATGGCATCATACGTGACCCCCGGTGTCTCCGGTTTATAGGCGCGGACACCGGCAGACTGTAAGGGTGCGCCGGTAGCGTTATCGCTCACCACACCCTGGATAATGCCGCCAGGCACCAGCGAGAGGTTGACCTTAGTCGTTACCCCAGCGGTAACACTCCGGTCAATCTTACCCCTGGTCACATATCCGGTCTTTAAAGCAACTACTTTATAGCCGGTGCCCTCCGGGACGGTAACCGTGTAGTTACCAGTGGCATCGGTGGTACCGTTCCACGAAGGCTGCTGGGCGCCTGACTCCAGAACAAGGACCGCTGCCCCGGAGATTGGAGCCGCCGTTACGTTATCCGTAACCTGACCGGCAATACTACCATCATTTTGCGCCATTAACGGGACGGGGAGCAACCCGAAGATAAATATGCCGGTAATCAAAACACGAAAGAGAAGGTTAAATGATGGGTATAAAAATCTTCTCGCTTTAGCCATGGTCTTACACCTCCGACGTGATCTTAACTGTTCCTTCATTATTTCCGCCTTGCTGATTATGTAACTGCCGTTCATTTATCTGAACTCCTCCTTGCTGTCTGGTAATTCTGGAGTGGTATGTTGTGCTTCGCGGCGAACTCTTCCAGGGCATCCCGGTGAATCCGGTTTTGACCTTCGGGAAGCTTGAATGAGGTCAGGAGACCTTTCTCAATCCACCGCAGTACCGTGACTCTGCTCACCCCGCAACACTCCGCTACAACACCGGTAGTAAGGTATTCCGCAAGCCTCTTACTTTTTTTTGCTGCCAATTTTTTCACCTGCACATCTGAAAATTTGTCCAATCTGCCATTTCATTGCAGATTCCCCCCGGGTCCTCAAAATCCGCACAGCACATTTAGCTCCATGACAACTGTCCACGGTTAACGCTATTAGCAAAACTAACGATATTAACAAAACTTCTGCTTTAAGTTAGTAAATTAAGGTCACACTCATATCACAAAAATCAGATGAACCGTCACAAAAACCTCACAGGCAAGAATGAAATCCAGAGATTGACAATGTTCCCGGAAGAGGCCAAAATGAATTTCAAGCCGGATAGCGGCTAAAAACGGTGTGGTGTATCAGAGGGAAGATGGCATCTTTATCATCGACCCTGAGAAGGGCAAGGGCAGAGACAATTAGTCAAAGCATGCCCCTACGGCTGTATCCTCTGGGATGAGGAGAAGGAGATCCCACAAAGGTGTACTTTCTGTGTCCACCTCCTCGACCAGGGCTGGCAGCAGCCACAGTACGTTGAGGCCTGACCGGGTATTACAGGACCCTTTTCCCCAGCGGAACATCTCGATCCGGCTGAACGAGCACTACTTCATCATCGTCCAGAACCACCCCCAGTACCAGGACTTCAGACATAAGATCGGCAACCTGCCGCGGCGGGAAGTTCACCACCGCTATTACTAGACGATTAATGAGGTCGTCCTTCGGATACAGCCCGGTAATCCGGGCACTGGTCTTCCTGATACCCAGGTCACCAAAGTCTATCCAGAGTTTATAGGCAGGTTTTCTGGCTCGGGGAAAATCTTCAACCCTGATGATCCTGCCAACCCGCATGTCTACTTCAGCAAAATAATCATAGCTGATCTGCACCATAACTGCGCCCTCCTCTCACCGAATTCTAGCACCGGCGCCTGTTCCTGGCTATATCCTGCGCTTAAACTCGTTAGCTCTCCTGTTACTCAAATATAGAACAATATTCCATTGACATTCAGCATTCAGTTATGTAAAATTCGCTACCAAAGGGAAACGATTCAAACACAACCATAAATTTGACTGCCGGAAGCTGTGAAACCACCAGGTCAAAAGGAGGTGCACATGGAACAGTGGCCAGCTTTCTCTGGCAATGATGAGCTTACCAGAAAGGAGGAATGATCAATTGGCTGAAGTAGTGAGAGAGAGATGGACCGGCAGAGCTACCTTTATCTTCGCTGCCATAGGCTCGGCAATAGGTCTGGGTAATGTGTGGCGGTTCCCCTACATGACCTATGAACACGGCGGCGGCGCTTTCTTAATACCGTGGATTGTCGGGCTTATCGTGCTCGGTATCCCCTGGATGATGATGGAATTCGGCATGGGCCGATATTTCCAGAGGAGCGCCCCGGGTGTCTTTGAAGGCATCGGTAAGAAATGGGAATGGCTGGGCTGGTGGCCGGTTTGGGTCGCCTTTTTGATAGTCGCTTATTACACGGTCGTAATCGCCTGGTCGTTGCACTATGCCATCGGTGCCGCCACTTTAGCCTGGGGAGTAGGACAGGCTGGAGCAGAAGGAGCCGCCGCATATTTCTTCGGGCAGGTCTTACAGCTTTCCGACGGGCCGGGTACGCTCGGCGCCCCGATAGGCTTAATTCTCGGCCTGCTGGCAATTATCTGGGTAATCCTGTTCCTCATCATGTATCGCGGTGCCAGAATAATCGGTAAGGTTTCGGTATGGATGGTATGTGCCTTCTGGTTAATACTTGTCGTACTGGTGATAAGAGGGTTGACTCTGCCCGGGGCAATCGACGGGCTTAACTATTACCTTGCCCCGGATTTCGCCACCCTGACCAAAGGGGACGTATGGTTTGGCGCTTTCAGCCAGATCGCCTTTACTCTGTCACT
>CAYOKF010000002.1:0-26265 GCA_964404475.1 uncultured Dehalococcoidaceae bacterium
GAAAATAGGGTATTCGACCCTCCTGAGGAATTACATAAAAAAGCGAATATTAAAAGCTTAGATGAGTACCAGAAAATATACCGGAGGTCGATTGATGATCCGGAGGGTTTCTGGGGTGATCTTGCTGAAGAGGATCTGGAGTGGTTCAAAAAGTGGGACAAGGTACTGGTTGAAGACTTTAAAGAAGCCAGACATGAATGGTTTGTTGGTGGCAAGATCAATGTTTGCCACAACTGTTTGGACAGGCATCTCAGGACCTGGAGGAAGAATAAAGCGGCAATAATCTGGGAAGGGGATATTGGTGATGTCAGGGTTCTGACTTATCAGCAGCTTTACCGTGAGGTATGCAAGTTTTCCAGGGTATTACGGAAAGCTGGTGTCAATAAAGGAGACCGTGTATCCATCTATCTACCGATGGTTCCTGAATTACCGATAGCAATGTTAGCCTGTGCCCGGATTGGTGCTGTTCACAGCGTTGTTTTCGGTGGTTTCAGCGCCGATGCCTTGAGAGACAGGGTGCTTGATTGCGGAGCCAAAGTGCTGGTCTGTTGTGATGGTTACTATCGTAGTGGTAAGGTCATCCGCAGTAAAGACAATGCTGACCAGGCACTTGATGCATGTCCTGATGTAAAGAAGGTGTTTGTGGTGCAGAGGGCTGGAATCGGTGTCAATATGAAAGAAAAGCGTGACCGCTGGTGGCACGATGAGATGGCTGCTGAAGACGTCAAACCGTCATGTGATGTTGAAGTCATGGACTCGGAGGATCCTCTCTTCATTCTATATACCAGTGGTAGCACCGGAAAGCCGAAGGGAGTGATGCATACTCAGGCCGGTTATTTGCTATACGTCATGCAGACACTGAAATGGATATTTGACGCCAAAGAGGAAGATACTTACTGGTGCACGGCGGACATTGGCTGGGTAACCGGGCACAGTTATATTGTCTATGGTCCTCTGGCGCTGGGTATGACCAGCGTGGTTTTTGAAGGCGTGCCCACGTATCCCCATGCGGACAGGTTCTGGGACATAGTGGAAAAGTATAATATCAATATTTTCTATACGGCTCCTACCGCGATACGGGCCATAATGCGTGAAGGGGAAGATTGGCCCAACAAGCATGACATGTCATCACTGCGTGTTTTAGGCACGGTGGGTGAGCCGATTAATCCTGAAGCCTGGATGTGGTACTATAACGTCATCGGCAAGGGCCGGTGCCCGATTGTTGATACCTGGTGGCAGACGGAGACGGGAGGGATACTTATCAGTACGCTCCCTGGAGCGATGCCTACCAAACCTGGCTCGGCCGGGATGCCCTTTGTTGGTATTGATCCGGCGGTATTGCGGGACGACGGCACACTGGCTGGCGTTGATGAGGGCGGTTATTTAGTGATAAAAAAGCCCTGGCCGGGCTTGATGCGGGGCGTATTTGGTGAGCCGGAACGCTTTAAAGAGACTTACTTTAATCGTTTCCCTGGTATGTATACCTCTGGAGATGGTGCCAGAGTAGATAAAGATGGCTACTACTGGTTGATGGGGCGCATTGATGATGTCATTAACGTCTCCGGGCACCGCATTGGAACAGCTGAGGTTGAGAGCGCTCTGGTATCCCACCCCAAAGTGGCCGAGGCTGCCGTGGTTGGCATGCCGCATGAGGTCAAGGGGCAGGGGATCTATGCTTATGTGACGCTGAAGATTGGAGAGCAGCCGTCTGATGAGCTCAAAAAAGAGCTGGTGACTCACGTGCGGAAAGAAATCGGCCCGATAGCCACCCCGGACAGGATTCAGTTCACCGATGCTTTGCCCAAGACCCGGAGCGGCAAGATCATGCGGCGGATACTGGTGAAAATTGCCAGTGGAGATACTAATCTGGGTGATATCAGTACTCTCGCTGACCCGTCAGTGGTGGATAGTCTGGTAGAGGACAGACAAAGCAACTGATATTTTGGAAGCAGGATATGGAGGATTAGATACTATATGGAGAAAGACAGAGTAGAATGGGGCAATCCTGGAGCCCTTGGTTTAGCTTGTTTCGGTTTTACCACGATACTACTGCAGATACATAATATAGGTTTGATTGATAGTGTATTACCTCTGGTTTATGGCTTTTTCTGGGGAGGGGCGGCCCAAGTTCTGGCTGGCATTATCGATGGAAGGCGAGGGGATAGCTTTGGCATGACCGCTTTCATTTCCTTTGGTTTCTTCTGGATAGGTCTGAGTTTTGCTTTTCTTCTTCAGTGGTTGGGAGTGGTGGCGCTGGATAATACCGGTCTGGCCTGGCTATGTATTTGCTGGGGGGTGTTTACCGCTTATATGGCGCTGGCTACTTTTAAGATATCAGTAGCCCACGCTGTGATATTCATTACCTTGGTTGTATTATTTGCCCTGTTAGCCCTGCATTTTTACGGTGTGCTGCCGGCAGTTGTTGCCGGGGTTGAGGGAATAATCTGTGGCGGCGCTGCGGTATACACTTCAGCGGCGGTTATCCTAAAAGAGAAGTACTGCCGGTGGGTGATTCCCATTGGCCTGTTCGAATAAGAAAAGAGCTTCCGATAAGCATGACTGGAGGTAGATGAGATGACATCAAGAGGGCAGGATATCGTCTCGGTTATCAAGCAGCAGATTGAGCAGTTTGGCATGGCGGTGACCATGGTGGATGTGGGGACGGTGATAGAGGTTGGTGACGCTATTGCCCGGATTCATGGCCTGACCGCGGCGAAGTATAATGAGTTGCTACAATTTCCTAATGAGATAATAGGTATCGCTCTCAATCTGGAGGAAGATAATGTGGCGGCGGTAATTCTTGGGGACTATACCCGGATTAAGGAAGGGGACGAAGTACGTTGCACGGGGCGGATTGCCGAGGTGCCGGTGGGGGAAGAGCTTATCGGGAGGGTTGTTGACCCCTTGGGGCGTCCTCTTGATGGCAAGGGTGCTGTTAAATCTGAGCGTACCCGGCCTGTAGAAAGGGTGGCTCCCAACGTAGTATTGCGCAAGTCTGTAGATACACCGGTGCAGACCGGTATCAAGGCTATAGACAGCCTGATTCCTGTCGGCCGGGGGCAGAGGGAACTGATTATTGGTGACCGTTCGACGGGGAAGACGGCTATCGCACTGGACACCATCATCAACCAGAAGGGCGGAGATTTAATCTGTATCTATGTCGCTGTTGGACAGAAAGCGTCACGTGTGGCCCGCGTGGTAGCCACTTTTGAGGAACACGGCGCTATGGAGCATACCATTGTGGTGGCGGCTAACGCGGCAGAATCCGTAGCCCTGCAATACCTGGCTCCTTATGCCGGCTGTGCCATGGGTGAGGAGTTTATGGAGCAGGGTAAGGATGTCCTGGTAATCTATGATGACCTTTCCAAACATGCCTGGGCTTACCGCCAGCTTTCATTGCTGCTGCGCCGTCCTCCCGGGCGGGAAGCCTATCCCGGTGATGTCTTTTACCTGCACAGCCGTTTGCTGGAACGGGCGGGAAAGTACGCAGATGAGTATGGTGGTGGTTCCCTGACCGCTTTACCGATTATCGAGACACAGGCGGGTGATATGTCCGCCTATATCCCGACCAATGTTATTTCCATTACCGATGGCCAGATGTATCTGGAAGCAGACCTGTTTAATGCCGGTATCAAGCCAGCTCTCAATGTCGGTTTATCTGTATCACGCGTCGGCAGTAAAGCGCAGACCGGGGCTATGAAGCAGGTTGCCGGTAAACTAAGGATGGAACTGGCACAGTATCGGGAACTGGCTGCCTTTGCCCAGTTTGGCACTTCTGAGCTGGATAAGGCTACCAGGAACCAGCTTGAGCGTGGACAGCGTATTACTGAGATTCTGAAACAGGATCAGTTTGTGCCTATGCCTGTGGAGAAGCAGGTTATGATTTTATATGCGGCGATAAATGGCCATCTTGATGATGTTACGCTGGATAAGTTGAATAAATTTGAGACTGATTTCCATCAGTTCATGGAGACGCAACATCCGGAAATAGGTAAGCCCATTGCCGAAACGAAGCAACTTGATGATGAGACGGAGGCGGCATTAAAGAAGGCTATTGAGGAATTCAAGGAGGGCTTTTCCCTGGAATAGCTGCCAGGGAAGGGTTAATTAAAGATATGAGGGAAAAATTTGGCTAACATTCGCACCATCGGGCGGAGGATACGCAGCATACAGAATATAGCCAAGATTACCAAGGCTATGGAGATGATAGCTGCCTCCAAGATGAGGCGGGCGCAGGAGCGCGGGCTGGCGGGGCGGCCTTATTCAGAGAAGATTCAACAGGTTATTGCTGACCTGGCGGCTTTGCCTGAGGTGCGCCTGCACCCCTTGTTGCAGCAAAGACCGGCGAAAAAGATTGCCATAGTGCATATCACACCTGAGCGTGGTTTATGTGGCGGGCTCAATACCAGTATCAATAGGAATGCGGCGAACTTTATCCTGAAGCAAGAAATGCCGGTTACACTGGTGG
The DNA here is from genome assembly GCA_964404475.1 of uncultured Dehalococcoidaceae bacterium. Taxonomy (GTDB): domain Bacteria; phylum Chloroflexota; class Dehalococcoidia; order Dehalococcoidales; family RBG-16-60-22; genus CAYOKF01. The sequence goes on from CAYOKF010000002.1 coordinate 4,469, forward strand.
TGGTTGGCCGTAAGGGTTTGGAGTTTATGGCACGTTACGGCCGTGATATCAGGGCTGATTTTACCCAGCTGGGTGACCAGCCCATGCTGATAGATACACTGCCAGTATCCCGCATTATTATTGACGATTATACTGACGGGCTAATCGATGTGGTCTATCTATCCTACGCCAGGTTTGTTTCTACCATGGTGCAGAAGCCGGTTATGCAGCAGTTGCTTCCGGTGCAGCCAGCGGTGATTCCAGCCGCAGAGAACGTGGGCTATATCTATGAACCGGGCCCTGACGCGGTGCTGGATGAACTTTTACCTCGATTCATTGAAATGCAGGTTTATCATGCCATTCTGGAATCAATCGCCAGTGAGCAATCAGCCAGAATGGTAGCGATGAGAAACGCTACGGATAACGCTAATGAGCTTATTACTGACTTGACGTTGCTATATAACAAGGCCCGGCAGGAAACAATCACTACGGAGCTTCTTGATATTACTGGTGGCGTGGCTGCCATGGGTGAATAGAGGAGGTAATTATGGCAAAAGGCAAAGTGGTCCAGGTAATCGGAACTGTGGTTGACATCGAGTTTCCTCCTGATGAATTGCCGGCACTTTACAACGCGATTGAGATCAATACCGATGGTGGCAGGATTGTGCTTGAAGTGCAGGACCACATGGGTAATAACTGGGTGCGTTGTCTGGCACTTTCACCTACCGACGGACTGGAGAGAGGGGCTGAAGTGGAGGATACCGGGGAGGCAGTTACCGTGCCGGTGGGCCGGGCCAGTTTGGGGCGGTTATTTGACGTTCTGGGAGAACCACTGGATAACCTTGGTGAGGTTAAAACCAAGGACTACTGGCCTATTCATCGCTCGCCGCCATCTTTTGAGGAGCAGGAAACCAGCACTCAAGTGCTGGAAACCGGGCTCAAGGTGATAGACCTGATAACGCCGTTTACCAGAGGTGGTAAGATTGGTGCTTATGGCGGTGCCGGTGTCGGTAAGACGGTTATCATCATGGAACTTATCCGTAATATCGCCGCGGTGCACGGGGGATTTTCGGTGTTCACCGGCATCGGGGAGAGGTCTCGTGAGGGTAATGACCTCTGGAATGAGATGAAAGAGTCCGGGGTTATCGATAAGACGGTCATGGTCTTCGGGCAGATGAATGAACCACCCGGTGTCCGCCTTCGCGTGGGGCTAACCGGACTGACTATGGCGGAGTATTTCCGTGATGAAGAGCACCAGGACGTCCTGCTCTTTATTGATAACATCTATCGTTATACGCTGGCGGGCATGGAGGTATCGGCGCTGCTGGGGCGGATGCCCTCGGCGGTGGGTTACCAGCCAACTCTGGCTACTGAGATGGGAGAGCTGGAGGAAAGGATTACTTCCACTAAAAAAGGCTCGATAACATCCTTCCAGGCGATATATGTACCGGCCGATGATTATACTGACCCCGGTGTGGTCACCACCTTCGGCCACCTTGATGCCGTGGTGGCGCTGGAAAGGTCAATTGCCGAGCAGGGTCTGTATCCGGCGGTTGACCCCTTAACCTCGACCTCTCGTATCCTTGACCCGCAGGTGGTCGGGGATGAGCATTACCGGGTAGCCCGTGAAGTGCAGCGAGTGCTGCAGCGCTATAAGGACCTGCAGGATATCATCGCTATCCTGGGCATTGAAGAGCTTAGTGAGGAAGATAAGCTTACTGTGGCCCGTGCGCGGCGTATTCAGAGGTTCCTGTCCCAGCCCATGTTTGTCACTGAAGTGTTTACCGGCAGAAAGGGTAAATACGTGAAGGTAGAAGACACGGTGCGCGGCTTCAGCGAAATCCTCGAGGGCAAGTATGACGACCTGCCGGAGCAGGCATTTTATATGGTGGGGGGTATCGAGGAAGTGGTAGAAGCTGCCAAAATATATGTTAGTGAAAGCGCTGAAGAAACGGCTTCCGCTGAAACGGCTAAAGAAACCGAAGATCCCGAGGAAGCAACGGTAGAGGGTACAGAGTAAGATGGCACCGATAAGAGTTGATATAGTTACCGCTGAGCGCTCCGTCTATTCTGAAGATGTGGATATGGTTGTTGCCCCTGGTGTTGAAGGGCAGCTGGGTGTTTTGCCGAAGCATACCCCGTTAATGACCACTCTACAGCCCGGAGAATTGCGCCTCAAGAAGGGCGGCGAGGAAGTATCACTGTCGGTTACCGGTGGCTTTCTGGAGGTCAGACCTGACCGGGTGATAGTCCTGGCTGATGCGGCGGAAAGGGCTGAGGAAATTGACCTGGCTCGTGCCGAAGAGGCCAAGCAGCGGGCGGAGAAACGCCTGACCGAGAGACGTGCTGCCGGAACTGATGAAACCAGGGCTGAAGCAGCACTGCGCCGCGCTATAACTCGGCTGACTGTAGCGGAAAGGGTGAAGCGAAAAAGGCAGCGAAATTAAAACTTACACAAACAGCACTGCCTTTGACGAGGTTAACTATTTATCCGTCAAAAAAGAAACCCTTGCGATTTTTAGTGGCAGGGATTAAGCTTTACACAATCTCTAGTCTGACTCTGGTAGCTGCTTTGGCTGCTTTCACTCTGAGCAAGGTGCGCATAGCCTGGGCTATTTGTCCTTGCTTGCCAATGATTCTGCCTTTGTCATCGTCGGCAACTTGTAGCTTCAGGGTTATGCCATCCTCATTATCTTCCTGCTCAATCTTCACTTCATCAGGCTCATTGACAATTGACTTGGCGATGTACTCTACTAGGTCTTTCATGACTTCTCCTTGGCTAACTTGAGCTTATCGGTGATACCTGCCTTGTTTAATAACCTGGCAGTAGTGTCAGTTGGTTGAGCACCCTGGCTTAGCCAATGTAATGCCCTGTCTTCTTTAATCACTATCGTCTCCGGGTCGGTTCTGGGATCAAAATGTCCGATAATATCGACGAAAGCACCATCGCGCGGTGACCGAATATCCGCAACGACTACTCGATAACTCGGCTTCTTTTTGGCGCCTACTCGGCGCAGCCTGATCTTTAGCATATTCACCTAGCTTTCTAATAAGTTATTTCCATAATTATGCATCATAAATGTTTAACTGTCAATGGCAATATTAAAAATAGTCTGATTCAAAGCGTATGTTACTGGTTGGATGGTTACTTTTATGTATTTGCTTGGGGCGCGGCACAAAGAATATAATTAATGCATGAAGATATTGAACCTGCATAGCTGGCAGGTGGACATGGCTCAGGCGAAAGAAATACAGACGAGCCTGTCCAGCCGGGTATCGCCGCGAAATGAATGTGTTACTCCCCGTTTGATTGCCGGGGTGGATATATCTGTGGAAAGAGCCCGGGGCATTGCTACCGGGGTTGCTGTAGTCTTGAGCTATCCCGATCTGAAGTTATTAGAGAAAAGTGTAGTTACCTGCCGGCTTGAGTTCCCCTATATCCCTGGGTTGCTATCCTTTCGGGAAGCGCCGTTGATACTGGCCGCCTGTGAGAAGCTGAGCCTGAGTCCGGACCTTGTTTTGGTTGATGGACAGGGAGTTGCCCATCCCCGCCGTATGGGGCTTGCCTGTCACCTGGGCCTTTTTTTGGATAAACCGGCAATTGGTTGTGCCAAGTCCAGGCTATGTGGCCGTCATCAGGAACCGGGAAATGAAACGGGTAATTACGCCGAATTAAAGGATGACGGGGAGGTTATCGGAATTGCTCTCCGCACCAAGCCCAGGGTAAAGCCCGTTTATGTTTCCGTGGGACACAAGGTTGATCTTCAAGCTGCCCGGCACTGGGTGCTGGCATGTTGCCGCGGTTATCGTTTGCCGGAGCCGACCCGGCTGGCGCACCTGGCGGCAGGTGGTAACCTAGAGATACAAGAGTGCAAGGTAGTAACCGGCACCAGTCCTTAGCAAGACTATTTTACCTGGAGGAATGATTACGGATGCAGGAATTAAGAGATAAATTAGCCGATTTGCAGTCCAGAGTAGCCGCAGCAATGGAGCATCTTTGACATAGATTCCTGTGAAAAGGAGCTCTCCCGTCTGGAAAAACAATCCGCCCAGCCCGAATTTTGGTCGGATCAGAATCATGCGCAGGATATCATGCGGCAGCTGGTAGAGACTGCTAAAATGGTCCAGGTCTGGCGGGAACTGGAAAAAAGAATTACTGACATCGCCGAGTTGATACCCCTTTCGGAAAGTGACGATTCACTGCAAACAGAGCTGCAGACAGAGCTGGGTGAAGTAACTTCCCGTCTTGACGAACTGGAATTCCGGATGTCTTTAGGCGGTGAGTATGATTCACGGAATGCTATTCTGGCGATTCATGCCGGCGCTGGTGGTACTGAATCTCAGGACTGGGCGGACATGTTGATGCGGATGTACCTGCGCTGGGCGGAGCGCCGTAACTACCGGACAGAAGTACTGGATGTTTCCCCGGGTGAGGAGGCTGGAGTAAAAAGCGTGGTCATTGCCATCAGCGGTGATTATGCTCACGGCTATTTAAAGTCGGAGCACGGAGTTCACCGTCTGGTACGTTTATCTCCTTTTGATTCTGACCATGCCCGGCACACGTCATTCGCTTTGGTGGAGGTTTTGCCTGAAGCTGAGGCTGATATTGACGTAAAGATAGAGCCTGAGGATTTGCAGGTTGATACGTTTCGGTCCAGTGGCCCGGGCGGACAGCATATGCAGAAGACAAGCAGCGCCGTAAGGCTGACTCACCTGCCCTCCGGGCTGGTAGTTACCTGCCAGAGTGAGCGTTCGCAATTTCAGAATAAGGAAATTGCTATGAAGATACTTCAATCGCGGCTATTAGATCTGGAGTTGACCAGGAGGGATGAGGAAAGAGCCAGGCTCAAGGGGGAAAGAATAGCTGCGGGGTGGGGTAATCAGATCAGGAGCTACGTGCTCCATCCCTATAAACTGGTCAAAGACCATCGTACTGATTATCAGACGAGTGACACCGATGCCGTGCTGGATGGTGACCTGGATGATTTTATCAATTCTTATCTAAGGTCGGTCATGGGGCAGGAGACATGATTAAAAAGGCAGCCTTGCTTGTCTTACTTATCCCGTTGCTGATATTTGCGTGGAACATAAGTCCGGTTCAAGCTGTTGATGGGCTGGTGGTGACCGGTAACTCGGCTGAGGTGGATTTTCCCGCCGGGATTATATTCCGCCTGTCGGCTCAGAGCGATGCCGAGATTAATGATATCCGCCTGCACTACATGGTGGTGAGGATGTCTCATGCTCAGGTCATCAGCGAAGTCCATGTTGATTTTGAGCCGGATACTGCAATTGAAACGGAATGGTTCTGGGATATGCGCAAGACGGGAGGGCTGCCTCCCGGCTCCGGAATGGAATACTGGTGGACAGTAACCGATGCTCAGGGGAGCCGCGTTCAGACCGAGGTAGTAGAGGTCAGGGTGGAGGACAGGCGCCATGACTGGCAAAGTTTAACTACGGGTAAAGTAACGCTCTACTGGTATGAAGGTGATGATTCTTTTGTCCGGGAACTGATGACCACTGCCCATCAGGTACTGCTTCGACTGGCGGCAGACACCGGTGTGGTGCTGGAAAACGCGGTAAAAATATACATATATGCTAATCAGCAGGCTTTGCTGGAATCAATGATTTTTCCTCAGGAATGGACGGGAGGGGTTGCTTTTACCAGATATGGCATTATTGCGGTTAGTATCTCGCCGGGAAGAGCCGAATGGGGGAACAGGGTTATTGCTCACGAGTTAACACATCTGGTGATACACCAGATGAACTTCAATCCCTATGGTGGACTGCCCACCTGGCTCGATGAGGGCCTGGCTATGTATGCTGAGGGGGAAGCAGAGCCGTCATTTGCTGACCTGCTGGTGGACAAAGCCAGAGAGGACGAGCTTATCTCGGTGCGCAGTCTGGCCAGCCCGTTTTCCGCTTATGCTGAAGAATCTATCCTGGCCTACGCGCAAAGCTATAGCCTGGTAAAATATTTAATAGATAATTACGGGCAGGAAAAGATGTATGAGCTGCTCTGTGAGTTTAAGGAGGGGAGCGGTTATGATGTGGCGCTACTTAAGGTTTATGGATTTGACATGGACGGTTTGAATGGTCTATGGCGGGATTACATTACTGCCAGTATTGAGGAAAGCCAGCCAGCATTGGAGGAGAAGCCGCATGTATGGGTGTTATTCGCACTTATTGTCGGGGCTTGTCTGTTAGTGCTTGTTATCATAGTATTATGGTATTATGGCCGTTTGGGGTTGTATCGCGGTTAGTGTTTCCCACTGATAATCAACTTTTGCTGATGTTCCTCGCTCTTTTTCCCGGCACTGGTATGAGGAGGCTCTTGTTCGTTAGAGGTAGCGCCGCACTGGATGCATTCAAAGTAAGTGCCGTAGCGGTCACTCTCCAGAGATAAGTCACCGCCGCAACGTTTGCAGGACTTGGTTCTCACGAGACAGAGCATATTTCTCCTTTTGACGGGGAGGCGTTATATATAGTTTGTAGTGCAGCCCCGCTTTGTGATTTGATAATACGTCTTCCGTGCCGGTTGTTGTAGCTAGTTACCCCTCTCTTTTAGCGAAATATACTCTCAATTTGTTTAATGGTTATCACCTAATGATTCCCCTTGCTATCTGCTTGTTTCGGTGATAGACTTAACCATCATGCGCGGACGTGATCAAAAGCGGTTTCACTCGATGACCATTCATGATTTGCCGCGTTCAGAGCGGCCTCGAGAAAGATTGCAAAGATTGGGAGCGCACGCGCTATCCGCACAGGAAATACTGGCGCTGATTCTGGGAAGGGGTATTTCCGGCGAGTCGGTAATGGTAACTGCCCAGAGGTTGCTGAGCCGCTTCGGCAGTCTCAACGGGATTGGTAGTGCTTCTTTAGAAGAGTTATCACAGGTGAAGGGTATTGGTCTGGCTAAGGCGGCCCAGATGAGGGCAGCTTTTGAATTGGCGAATCGTGTTTGGAATTACTCCGAGAAAGGGGACAAGCCGTTGCTGAAGACCCCTGAGGATGTTATCGCTCTGGTAAATGCCCGGCTAAAGGGCAAGAAAAAGGAGCATTTTCTGGAATTGTTACTGGATACCAGGGGGCAGTTGATACGGGTTGCTGAAATTTCAGTGGGGAGTCTGGATAGCAGCATTGTCCACCCGCGTGAAGTGTTCCTGGAGGCAATATCGGCCAGTGCCGCCTCCGTTATCTTTGTGCACAACCACCCGGCAGGTGATACGGAAGCTTCTGAAGATGACATAAGGTTAACGCAAAGGTTGACTGAAGCCGGGGAGATTATGGGCATCGATGTGCTGGACCACATCATCATCGGTGACGGGAATTACCTGAGCATGAAACGTGAAGGCTTGTTTTAAGCAGCGCCGTCTTGAAATGGACTTGTTACGGGGGACATTTGGCACAGATAGACCTGAACAATGTGGTACTTAGATAGCGGTCTCCGCGGTCAGGTAAGATGACAACGATGGTGCCCTGTCTCATGTTCCTGCTAAAACGTAAAGCCGCAGCTACCGCAGCCCCGCTTGACATGCCAACGAAGACTCCTTCCCGTACCGCAAGTAGCCGCGCTGTTTCAAATGCTTCACCATCTTCAACGGTAATTTTTTCATCCAGTGCCCCCGCGTGGTAAATTGCCGGGACAATGCTTTCCTTCATGTTCTTGAGCCCCTGTATGGCATGACATATTACCGGCTCAACTCCTACGATTTTGATGCCCCGCTTTTTTTCTTTCAGATATTTACCCGTTCCAATCAGGGTTCCGGTTGTCCCCATGCCAGCCACAAATATATCAATCTTTCCATCAGTCTGGGCGTAGATCTCCGGGCCGGTTGTTTCGTAGTGGGCAAGAACGTTATTTTCATTATCGAACTGGTTAGGCATATAGTACCTGCCGGGCTCGTCGTTAAAGACCTGGCGGGCTTGTCTAATAGCGCCGTCAACGCCTTCTTTAGCGGGTGTAAGCACCACTTCCGCACCAAAGGCTTGAAGGGTTAGCTGTCTCTCCGTGCTGACGCATTCGGGCACAAACAGCTTCACGCGGTATCCTTTGGCGGCGCCTATCATGGCCAGGGCAATCCCCATGTTTCCCGATGTTGGTTCAACTATTGTTTTTTCCGGCGTAAGTTCCCCTGATTCCTCCGCTTTTTGAATCATGTAGTAAGCGGGGCGGTCCTTGACGGAGCCACCGGGATTGTTGCCTTCAAGCTTCCCCAGGATTTTCACACCCGGGTTTCCGTTGAGGTTGGCCAGTTCCACAACAGGGGTATTTCCGATGACACTTAATAAGCTGCTTTTTTTATAGGTCATTTGCTCCGCCTTAACTGCCGGCTACAGGAGACCGTTAATGAATTAAAATGAACTGTTCTAGGGCCGTAGCCCAAGATATAGTTTACGACACGTAGATAGCAGGGTCAAGCTGGCCCATTAATATATGGTTATGGAGAAAGCGGATAGGTGTGTTATATTGTATGTGTAGTAGCTCTGGCTACAGTATGAACTGAATCATGAAAAAAATAATTTACATACTTGTTTTTACTGCTTTATTGTGCGGCCTGCCGTTAGCTCTCTGCCATTGCGGGGGAGACTCGCCGGTTATCGACGGCAATACTCTTAATCTCTATGGGATTGATCCCATAACTCTTGACCCGGCTGTTTCCGGTGAGATGACATCCCATGAGTATATCCTCCAGTTGTTCGGGGGGTTGGTTATTCTTGATACTGATCTGAGACCGGCTCCGGATATCGCTGAGAAGTGGGAGATCAGTGATGACGGCAGGTTTTATACCTTTTATCTGCGGAAGGACGCCCGGTTTCATGATGGGCGGCCGGTTAAAGCTGAAGACTTTAAATACTCCTGGGAACGCGCCTGTGCTCCGGCTACTGGTTCACAGACTGCGGCCACTTATTTAGGTGATATCGTTGGCGTGAGTGATGTTTTAACCGGGAACGCTGGGGAAATCAGTGGCGTCAGGGTTATTGATGATTATGTCTTGCAGGTAACCGTTGACGAGCCAAAGGTTTATTTCCTGTCCAAGTTGACCTATCCCACTGCTTTTGTTATTGACAGAAACAGTGTGGCTTCCGGCAGGGAATGGTGGCATCAGCCTAACGGCACCGGCCCTTTCCGGCTACAGATGTGGGACGAAGGTAATTTGCTGGTTCTGGAGAAGAATGAGCTCTATCACGGGGAGCAAGCCGGGGTTGACCGGATTAATTTCAAGCTGTGGGGCGGCATACCTATGAATATGTATGAACTGGATGAGGTATATGTCACCGGTGTTTCGATTAATTATATTGATAAGGTCAGTGATGAAACCGGCGGTTTTTATCAGGAGTTGCAGGTGATGCCTGAGTTGAGTTTCCAGTATGTCGGCTTCGATGTTACCCAGCCGCCGTTTGATGATGTTAATATCCGCCGTGCTTTCACTCAGGCGATTGATAAGGAAAAGATAGCTACCGTGCTGTTTCGCGGTATGGTGGAGACGGCGAATGGTATCCTGCCACCCGGTATACCCGGTTATAATGAGGGCTTATCCGGTTTTGACTATGATGTTAACCAAGCTCGGGAGTTTATCAGTGCTTCTCGTTACGGCGACGTAGCCCGGCTGCCTCCGCTTACAATCACGACGGCGGGGATGGGAGGTCTGGTATCAAAGGACCTGGAAGCTATCATTGAAGAATGGCGCAAGAACCTGGGTGTGGAAGTAACGGTAAGGCAGTTAGAAATGGAGCGTTTTCTTTACCATCTCAAAGAGGAAAAGGATAACATGTTTTATATGGGCTGGGTGGCTGACTATCCTCACCCGCAGGACTTTCTGGAGATACTGTTTCATACCGGTAGCGAGAGTAATTACGGTGAATACAGTAATCCTGAAGTGGATGAGCTGCTGGACAGAGCGGCGGTGGAGATTGATAGTGAGCTTAGTTTACAGTTGTACCAGCAGGCGGAGCAGAAGCTGGTCAGTGACGTTGCCTGCCTGCCGCTATGGTTCGGGCAGAATTACATTCTGGTAAAACCTTATGTTAAGGGCTATAACCTGAACCCGATGGGTTATGCCATGCTGAACGAAGTCTCAATAGCGCCCTGATTTCAGGAAGCAGCAGCAAAGATGTTTGATTGTATTGTTCTATTAAAAGCAACCAAGTTAGAAATAGAGCTAAAAGAAATCATTAATTAAAATATGGCGAGTATCCCCTTACGTCACGTATACAAAGGTGGTATAGTGTATAAAACTATATGCCACAAAGGGGAGTTAACCATGCCTTCATATGGTGTGCTTTATATTGATGGTAGGGGTTTAGAAATAAAACTGAAGCCAAGAGGATTTTTTAGGAATGTATTTAAAAAGTGGGAACCTTACTTAACTGGAGACGTGCTAGATGTAAAATTAGTAGTTAAATCATCGAGCAATACAGCAATGAACTATAGCTATTCTTGGCAATTACAAGATTTACTACCAGAAAAAAATTTCAGAGTAGTAACGCAAGGTTGTGGTTCATTTATGACCACGCCCAAAGGAACAACAGAAGTTAAATTAAGAACACATTTGATACAATATGAAGCTGAATACCATTTGATAGCAACAGTGAAATCAGATGGGAACGAAGAAGGGATGAAAACACTTCTCAATTTTTACGCTATGGCTAGAGACGTTTATCATACTAAGTGGCTTACGGGTTTAATGTCAGGTTTTGTTGGTGCAATCATAGGGCTTGCAGTCGGATTATTGATAAATTGGGTAAATTGATGGGGGACATATGGACAAACGACCATTAACTAAAAGGCGGTTTGAGAGCCTTCTTAAGAAGACTGCTCAACCATTGGAATCTGATTTAAAAGGGACTCAAACAAAGAGGTCTCATCATTCCGGTGGTTGTAGCGGAAAACGTATAGTCAACTTCTAGCAAAAAGAAAACATGCGTTAGCAATTTGTTAGCAAAAACAGAAATGCCCCCGAATTTGGAACAACCGTTCGGGGGCTTTTTCTTTGATTTTAGCTATAAAAATGGCGGAGGGGGTGGGATTCGAACCCACGGTCAGCTTGCGCCGACAGCGGTTTTCAAGACCGCCTCCTTAGACCACTCGGACACCCCTCCTGGCTTATTTTATCACCTTTTCGCCCACCATCCCCTGTAACACCTCGGGAACTACTATGCTGCCGTCAGCCTGCTGGTAGTTCTCCATGACAGCGATGAGCACACGGGGCAGAGCCAGCCCGGAACCATTGAGGGTGTGGACAAACCGGGGCCTGGCGTCAGGGGCGGGGCGGTAGCGGATATTGGCGCGCCGCGCCTGAAAATCACCGCAGTTGGAGCAGGAGCTTACCTCCAGCCACTCCTCGCAACCGGGAGCCCAGACCTCAATGTCATACGACTTGGTGGAGGCGAAGCCGAGGTCTCCAGTGCAGAGCTGGATAATCCTGTAGGGCAGTTCCAGCCTGCGGCAGACCTCTTCGGCGGCACTGACCATTTTCTCCAGCTCATCATTGGAGTTTTCCGGCTCGGTGAATTTATAGAGCTCAACCTTGTCAAACTGGTGACCCCGCTTGATACCGCGGGTATCCTTCCCCGCTGACATCTTCTCACGTCGGAAGCAGGCGGTATAGGCGGCGTAATACAGGGGCAGTGTTCCCGGGGGAAGTAATTCATCACGGTGGAGGTTGGTCACCGGCACCTCGGCTGTGGGCACGAACCAGAGGTCATCTTCTTCGTCATGGTAAAGATTATCGACGAACTTGGGCAGATTGCTGGAACCCACCATGCACTCCCGTTTTACCATGAATGGCGGATATATTTCTTGATAGCCGTGCTCTCTGGTGTGGAGGTCAAGCATAAACCAGATGAGGGCTCGCTGCAAACGAGCGCCGTTACTTTTGAGTACGTAAAACCGGCTGCCCGACAGCTTGACACCCCTGTCAAAATCAATAATGCCCAGCGACTCACCCAGTTGCCAGTGCGGGGCCGGTGCAAAGGCGAATTCTTTCGGCTCTCCCCAGTGGCGGATTACCACGTTGTCGCTTTCGTCTTTACCTACCGGTACGGAGGGTTGGGGTAGATTGGGCACCTGAAGGAGTAACTCTTCAAGCTTTTCATCCAGTTCTCTGACCTCCTCTTCCATCTCCCTTATGCTGTCACGCAGTTTGCGCCCCTCACTGGCGGCTGACTCGCCGGTTTGCCTGTCCCGCGAAGCCTCTTTGCGCGCATGCCTGAGTTCTTCCAGTTCCTGTATCTTCTGGCGGCGCTCAGAGTCAAGCTGTAATATCTCCTCAATCGTGGTAGTGTCCTGGCGCTTTTGCAGCGCCTCACGTACTGCTTCCGGGTTCTCGCGTATAAATTTAAGGTCAAGCATGAGTTACCTCATAAATGTTACCAGTATCTTTTCCCTTCGAGAAAGTTACCGGCCCCAGTTTTCTTGAGATTTCTTAAATTCTTAATATGAGCGTCACCGTGAGAAGGTTTTAAAAAGTCCAGATTGACGCAGGTCTCAAATTCATCGCATTGCCAGCAGCCCTCGATACCTTTCTTCTGGCAACATTTTCTCATTTTACAGAAAGGCGGTCCACCTCCGCCCCGACAAGTCCTTTTACAGCGGAACTTTACTAGTGCTCCCAGCACTTCATAGCATTGCGGGTACTTTTTGAATACCGCAAAGAAAGGGGCTTCTGACATTAGTTCCGCCGTACGGACGAACTTTGCCTGCCTTAATTCTTTACGAAGGTCTCTGGCTAAATCAGCAATCTTGCCCTTGTAGCCGAAACAGTCTCCACAGTAAAGACCGCAGTAGGCGATTAATTCTTTTTCTTCAGTCATTTACTTATCTTTTTCGGTTGATTCGCTTGTCTTTTCCCTGAGTTGGGGGAACAATACCACCTCACGGATTGATTGCTGGTTGGTCAGCAGCATTATCAGCCGGTCAACGCCTACTCCCAGCCCTCCTGTGGGGGGCATGCCGTATTCCAGCGATGTCAGGAAATCCTCGTCTATAGTCCAGACTTCCTCGTCATTATCACCACGTTCCTTGAGTTGTTCGGCAAAGCGTTCCCGCTGCTGTTTTGGGTCATTCAGCTCGGTAAAGGCATTGGCAATCTCCATGCCGCCGGCAAAAGCCTCGAAACGCTCCACGACACGTTCCTCACCAGGCTTGGTCTTGGCTAGTGGCGACATGGAAAGGGGGTAATCAAGCAGAAAAGCAGGCTGAACAAGGTTTGGTTTAACGAAGTCGTCAATGAGCTCATCGACCAGCTTTGCCCAGTTTTTGTTCGGGTCAACCTCCAGCTTCAGCCCTCGCATCTTTTCTCGCAGGCCGTCGGCGGTGGGATATTTTACGAAGTCAATACTGCTGAATTTCTGGACGGCTTCCCGCAAACTGAGGCGGGCCCAGGGTGGCTTGAGATTGATTTTGTGGTCACCATAGGTAATATCGGTTGTGCCCAGAACTTTCTGGCTGACCTCGGCGACCATCGTTTCCAGCATGGTCATCACATCATTGTAGTCGGCATAAGCTTCATAGCTTTCCAGCATGGTGAACTCGGGGTTGTGTATGGTGGAGATTCCTTCATTACGGAAGGTACGCCCCAGCTCGTAGACCTTGTCCAGACCACCCACAATCAGGCGCTTTAAATGGAGCTCAAGGGCGATACGCAGGTAGAAATCCTGGTCAAGGGTATGGTGGTGGGTGATAAAGGGTCGGGCTAAGGCGCCTCCGGCTGACGGTTGCAGTACCGGTGTTTCCACCTCAACAAAGTCACGCCGGTCAAGGAACTCCCTGATGGCGGTGATAACCCGACTGCGCACCTTGAAGATTTCTTTAACCTCGGCATTAGCGATGAGGTCAAGGTAGCGCTGCCGGTAACGCTTGTCCACATCGCTGAGTCCGTGCCACTTCTCCGGCAGGGGCCGAAGTGACTTGGTCAATATGGTAAAATCGGTGACCAGAACCGTTGGTTCACCACTTTTGGTACGCAGTAAATTACCCCCGGCGCCGATAATATCACCGATATCCAGGTTCTGGAAGAGTTCCTGTTTCTTCTCGTGATACTGGTGAGTGTTCTGGAATAAAAGCTGTATCTTACCGCTGCCATCACGAAGGTCAGCAAAAGAGCTTTTGCCCATTCGCCTTATGGCCATAACCCGTCCGGCGACACTAACCTCATTTGCCTTGGTCAGTCCATCCTCCTCCTGCTTGAGCAGGTCAATCGCCTGTTCAGTGGTGTGGCTGCGGTGGTATCGGTGCGGGTAAGGCTCAATGCCCCGGTCACGAAGTCTCTCCAGCTTCTGCTGGCGCTGCTGTTCGATTTGGTTTAATCTGGATGTCATTTCTGTCCTATAATATATTAAAATGACTGAGAGTTCCAGACTCTCAGCCTCATCTGTATTACCATTATAGTTTATTCGGGATTCATGGTAAAGGGTTGGGGGTTAGTTTGAGCCTTTGTTCTCGCAGGTTAGCCAGCCAGGTGACTGACTTAACATCCCGTTCCAGGAGGTATTTCAGGTACTCGCTCAAGACCTCCTCCAGCTGTCGGGACAATTCCGCATCTATCCTGAGCCGGCTTGCTGCCTGATAACCGCTGGTCTGAAAAAAACGCAGCACCTTCTGGGCATTAACGGAGAGGGGATAAGCAAGGGGCTGGCTCTGGCTGCAGTTCGGGCAGAGAGTGCCGCCGTTATGTGGGCTGAATGAATTGGTGATTGGTTCCAGAGGCTGGTGGCAGGATACGCATTCTCTAAGCTGTGGCCGGTAGCCGACCTTGTCCAGAAGGTGCAGCTCAAAGTAGCGCAGCGTCAGTTCCAGGTCACTGGTCTGGCATAGCTGTTCCATTGTCTCCAGTAGTAACTGGAAAAGGGGGTAGTTCTCAACCTGGTCAGCGGTAAACTGGTTGGTCAGCTCGGTGACGTAGAGGGCGCCAGCAGTTAACCACAGGTCGCTTTTCAGGGTGAGGAAGCTGTTTATGGTCTGGCTGCCGGTGATGGTATCCAGGTTTCTGCCCCGTGCCAGTGATACCAGACTGTAGGTGAGCAGCTCCAGGTGCCCCGCCATCTTGCTTCTGGGACGGCGCAGGCTCTTGGCAAAGCCCTGGATTTTACCCAGATGAGGGGTATAGAAGGTGAGGATACTATCCGCTTCGCCCAGTTTGGTCTTTTTAATGATTATAGCTTCTGTCTGGTAATTTCTTTCCCTGGACATAATTGCTAAGAACCACCGTTTTTAACTCTTGCTGGGAAAAGGTTAGTGTGAATCAATTGTTAAATCTGCCATCATCCTTGCTAGCTGGCGGCCGCCGTATTTTATGTGCCCGGATAGTCTTTTTATAGCAGGCGTATGTTTAGAATTCCTGCCTGCCCTGGAGGGCCCGGGTGAGGGTAACGTCGTCAGCGTATTCCAGTTCGGTGCCGAAGGGCAGTCCCCGCGCGAGACGGGTAACCCTGATACCCAGCGGCGCAATGAGCTGGTTTAAATACATGGCAGTCTGCTCCCCCTCAAGATTAGTGTTGGTGGCCAGGATAACCTCATCAACTACGTTATTCTGCAAGCGGCTTAGCAGTTCCTTGATTCTGATGTCCTCGGAGCCTACTCCTTCGGTTGGGGAGATGGCACCATGGAGCACGTGGTAGAGCCCTTTATAGATACCGGTATGCTCCAGGGCCAGAATGTCCTGTGGTTGTTCCACAATGCAGATAGTATTCTGTTCACGCCCGCTGTTGCGGCAGATAGGGCAGGGGTCAGATTCGGTAACGTTACAGCATACTGAGCAAAGGGTTATTCTCTCTTTCAGGGAGAGAATGGCGTCAGCCAGAAGTTTTTGCTGGTCTTCCGGAGCGCGCAACAGGTAGAAAGCGATTCTCTGAGCGCTCTTGGGGCCAATTCCGGGTAGCCTGTTAAGCTCCTGGACAAGGGTATTAATAGCTTCAGCAGCCGGTAGGGAACTCTGGCTCAATATTGCTTCTCCTTAACTTCGTTGGCTTTTATAACCCCGGGATTTTTAACCCGCCGGTCAACCCGCCAAGTTGCTCAGCGGCGGCTTCCTGGGATTTAACGGTGGCTTCGCTAACCGCAGTTAATACCAGGTCTTCAAGCATTTCCACGTCCTCAGGGTTGACTACCTCCGGCAATATCTTTATGGATTGTATTTTTTGTTGCCCGTTCATGGTTACCGTTACGGCGCCGCCACCGGAGCTGGCTTCTACGGTGAGATTCTCCAGCTCTTCCTGAGCTTTAGCCAGCTTTGCCTGGAGTTTCTGGGCTTGTTGCTGCATAAACCTGTTCATTTCTCCTCCGTACCGATGATTTGGGCACCCATCTTCAGAACTGCCTCAACCAAGTGATTATCCTCTTTTTCACATACACAGCGTACACGGCAGGAGCGCCCCAGAAAGTGGCTGATGATTTGTTCAGCCATCTTCTGATTTTCAATTTTCTCCATATTTTCTTTGTGCAACGGGAATTTAAAGGATAGTACCAGCGTGTCTGCCTCCATGGTTTTGGGTTTGGCACTCCTGAGCAGGGCAGCGGCCGGAGTCCGGCCCAGGCCATCCGGAGCATCTTTGATGAATTGCCGCCAGTTGGTTACCAGCCGGGCGATTTCGTCCGTTGTCCCGGTTTTCTCAAGCTGCTTATCCGTGTCTCTGGTTTCTGGCTCTGGTTCAAGAGAATTAGCTGGCTCGGTTTCTGTTGCCTCCGATTGTACTGCTGGCTCTGGTTGAACAGGACTAGATGGCGCGATTTCATTTGCTTCCTGTTGTTTTATTAACGCAGTTTCAGTTTTGTTTGGTTGTTTTACTGGCTCAACCGCTTGCTTAACAGGTTCGGGGTTGGCTGGCTGCTGTTTGGGAGTGGGTATGGTGGATGGGATGGTCTCCTTGTTATCTTCTTTAGTTTTGACTTGACTGACTGGTTCATTCTCCTTTTCCTCCGGAGGAAGCGTGCATTCCACCAGGGCTAATTCCAGGGGTAGCGTGGAATAGTTGTTAAAGCCATTATCCAGACTGCTGAAGAGCTTGACCGCTTTCAGCAATTGGGGTAATGATGCTCGGGTAGCCAGTTCTTTTATTTCAACTGTGTCTTCAGTGGTCAGGTCAATGGCTTCATCAGAGCCAGTTTTAATTAGCATCAGCAACCTCAGATACTCAACCAGCTCCCGGTTGAACTGGCGCAGGTCCAGCCCGTCATTATTAACGCTGTTGATGGTGGTGATGCCGGCAGAAACCTCATTATCTATGATATTTCTCACCAGCTCTTTGGCGCGCCAGTCGCCAGTAATACCCAGCAAGTTTTGCGCTTGCTGGAGTCCAATATCAGTACCGTAATATGTGGTCAGCTGTTGCAGCAGGTTCTCCGCGTCCCGCAGGCTGCCGGTGGTTGCCCTGGCAATTAGCCGCAGTGCTTCCGGCTCGATTTGAATGCCCTCAGTACTACAGATATGGGTAAGTTTGTCAACTACATCTGCCTGGGCAATGCGCCGGAAGTCAAAGCGCTGGCAGCGCGACATTATGGTGGGCAGGACTTTGTGGGACTCGGTTGTTGCCAGGATAAAGATAACCTGTGGCGGCGGTTCCTCCAGCGTTTTAAGCAGCGCATTAGAAGCGCTGTTACTCAGCATGTGCACTTCATCGATGATATAAACCTTATAGCGAGCCTGATTGGGGGCGTAGTTGACCTTCTCACGAAGGCTGCGGATATCATCAACACCGGTATTGCTGGCAGCATCAATTTCAATGACATCAATAGCGCTGCCATCGGTTATTGCCTGGCAGATGGCGCATGTATTGCATGGCTCGCCTTTGCCGTCATTAGTCAGGCAATTTACTGCTTTGGACAGAATACGTCCGGTGCTTGTCTTGCCGGTGCCACGGGGACCACAAAACAGGTAAGCATGAGAGACGCGCTGGCTACCTAAGGCATTGAGTAGAGTCTGTGTTACTTGCTGCTGACCCACTACCTCAGCCAGGGTTTGAGGGCGCCACTTCCGATATAAGACCTGGGCAGTCATTTCTTGCTTGTTATATTATACATTATATTTCGCCTTTGCTAAAGATATACTGGCGTGATTGCCGCTATAAATGTGAAATACAGGAACACTGGCATTAAAACTTGCCATAATACGGAAACGGATATCTTCAGAGCGGGAATACCAACAATTACCTGCCAAAGACCAGCAAAACTATGCCTTTACGGTAGGCAGAAAGGCCACTTAAAAGTTAATTACTCTGGTTAATTACAGTAATGAGGGTATATCTTTAGCTGCGTCTTCGATTGCTCTCAGCTTAACTTCGGTTTCTTCCTGCCTCTGTCTGAAACGGGGAATAAGACCGCTTGACTGGAGATAATAGTCCCTCACCTTTTCCACATCGCTCAGCTCAGAAAGAAGTACCGTGACGTCAAGTATGCCTTTTTCTCTGGGGTAATCGCCATTCCTGATGATAGCCTCCGGCGCCAGGTCCCGCATATAGTCGCCCAGTTCCTTAACCATGTCCATATTCATTTCCTTGCTTGGACCGGAGACAAGGTAAAGGGCTCTCCTTGAATCTACCGGGCTACACTTGAGTGAGAGTTCACTGATGGCTTCATCCATGGCCTGAATGCCTTTCTGAATTTCCTGGCTCTTCTTGCGGAAGTCACTTCCCCAGTCTCGGGGAAATCTGATTAACGGAACTGATGCTTTACCATAACCAATCACCGTCCAGCCGACCAGTGTCTGGATAATATCACCGGCATCAAGGAGCTTGGCACCGATATATTTGGACTTTTTCTCTTCACCGGCACAGAGCACGTTATAGAATGGTTCAACCATCATTGCGTTTATTTTAGTTAAATTGTTGGCCAGAGATGAATCCTTTCTGACATATCTCTGGTTATCAACCAGAAAAACAGCATCTGCAACACTGTAGGCAGATTTAAGGCAGGTGGCGACGTTATAGACTGTCCTTTCCTCGGTGGTTTCTTCATGTTCAAAGGGGAGGACAATAAGATTGTAGACTGGTTTATCAACATAACGTTCTTTTATGGTTTGTGTTATTACGCCAATGGAACCAGAGCCGGTACCGCCCGCCGAAGAAGCAATGAGCAGGAAGGCGTCTGTTTCGAAGAAACGCTTGGTAGTTCTTATGGCATCAATTACCTTATCCGCATCATCTTTGGCAATCTCTGCTCCCAACTCGTTGATCTTCCCCACACCATGCCCACCGGTTTTACGGCCACCAATCAGGATCCGGTTACGATAGCCTTTTTTGATACTGGTCAGTCCACTGAGATCAGCAGCATCACTATTAACCGCAAAGGTACCGGTGATTATATCGATCCCGCGCCGGCTATGGGCTCTCGCGTTCATACGGGAAAACTCGTCAGCAATCCTGCCGCCACATTGCCCTAAACCTACAACCACTAATTTCATTTTTTCACCTCAGAAGTATTGAGTTAGGCTATTTTTACCACAGTTACATGAAAATGTCAATTCTTATGTTGGGAATAATATAGTACAATAGTGCTACAAAAAAATATATTAGTAGATACCTATGGTTATTGAAAATCTGGGTGTCCTATAATAGAATGAGTAAAAATAGCAAGGGTGGTTTGGTAATTGTCTGCTGAATTACGCGAGGATGTGGAAGGTAATATCGGGGCTTTTGAGAAAGCCGTAGCCAGGGCCGAAGTGCTAAGCAAAGCTGCACGCGAGGCGGCTGAGGTTTCAACGAAGGCTGCTCAAGATGCAATAAGGCGGGCGGAGAAAATAAGCCGTGAGTCTAAAGAGGCAGCCGAGGCGTCAGCACGGGCTGCGCAGGAAACGATAGACAGGGCTGAGAAAATAGCCAGGGAGGCTCAGGAATCCGCCTTGGCCGCTATAAAAACTGCGCAAGAAGCGGTAAGCCGTGCCGAGGAGGCGGCCAAAGCTCCAAAAGATACAGCCAAAGCAACGACCGCAGCCTTTCAGGAAGCAATAAAACGTGCTGAAGAAATAAGCAAGGAAGCTATGGAAGCGGCTGAGATTTCTCTGCGAACTTCTCAAGAAGGATTAGCCAATGTTGAGGAGATAAGCCAGGGAGCTAAAGAGGCGGCGGAGACAGCTAGAAAGGCTTCACAGGACGCGGTAAGAAGGGCCGATGAAGCGGGCAAGGCAGCCAAGGAAGCTTCCGAGGTATCGGTACGGGCCTCACGGGAAGCGACCAACCGTGCTGAAAAGGCTAGCCGGGAAGCTAAAGTATCCAGTGATGAAGCCACTAAAGCTGCCCAGGAAGCAGCTAGCCGGGCGGAAAGAACAAGTAAAACGGTCAGGGAGTCAGCGGAGGCAGCGGCAAGGGCTGTCCAGGAATCAAGTAACCGCGCTGAAGCAACGAGCAAACTGGCTAGAGAAGTTGCTGACGCTTCGTTGAAGGCTTCTCAGGGTATAATCGCGCGTACGGAGCAGATAAGTAAAGAGTCAAAAGAAGCTGCCGAGACGTCAAGAAGAGAAAACCGGGAGGCATTAAGCAAGATTGCAGAAGTAGAGAGAGAGACCAGGGAATCAACCGAATCATTGCTTAGGATGTCACAGGAATCTGTAGAGACAGCGAAGGGAGTTTCCCAAGAGGCAATAAAACGGGCTGAAGAGGTTGGCCAGGAAGCCAGAGAGTCAGCGGAAACATCCGCCAGGCTTTTCCAGGAGGAACTCGCCAGAATAGAAGAAATTAACCGGGAGACCAGGGAAGCAATCGAGGCATCATTAAAGGAATCTCAGGAAGCATCCGAAAAGTCAATTGAAGCCTCACGTGAAGCGATAGAGAAATCAGCTGAGGCCTCACGTGAAGCGATGGAGAAATCAGCTGAGGCCTCACGTGAAGCGATGGAGAAATCAGCTGAGGCCTCACGTGAAGCGATAGAGAAATCAGCTGAGGCCTCACGTGAAGCAACTGAAGAGACAGCTAGAACCTCGCGGGAGGCTAGCGAAGAAGCAGTTAAAGCCTCTCAGGAAGCAATAGCACGGGCTGAAGAGATCGGTAGAGAGGCCAGGGAAATGACAGAAGCATCTACCAAGGAATTCCGGGAAGCAATCACCAGAGCCGAGGAGATAAATCGTGAGGTCAGGGAAAATACCGGCACGTTAGCTGAAACGGTAAGGGAGGCGATTGAATCAGTAGCCAGGGAATCTCAGGAAGCAATCGCGAATATGGAGGAAATGAGTAAATCTGCCAGGGACAAAGCTGAAGAATCGGTGGGCGTGGTTAAGGAGGCGACTGAGGCAGCAGCCAGTGCTGCCCGGGAGGCGGCGGAGGAGGCGAACAGGGAATTCCAGGAGGCAATAAAGCGGACTGAAGAGATTAGCAATGAAGCGAGGCAGATGGCTGAGTCAGCTACCAGAGAAGCTGAAGAGATGATAGCTTCATTAAAGTTAGCCGCTGAGGAATCGGCTGATTCGACAATAAAAGCGACCAGAGAAGCGGCTGAAGCGGCGACAAAAGTCGCTCAGGAAGCGGCGAGGATGTCAATCAAAGCCTTTGAGGAAACGATAAGCCGGGCGGAGGCGACGGGTAAAATAGCGCGAGAGGTAGCCGAAACGTCATTCAAGTCTTTTGAAGATATGATTAAGAAGGCTGTCGTGAAGGGTGAAGCCCCCGTAAAAGGTGGTGGCGAGCCGCCGGAGGAATTGCCTGAAAAAGAGGTGGACAGAGAAGTTAAAATTACCAAAAAGGCTGATAAACCTTCCGAAGCATCGATTAGAGTGTTTAAGGATGCGATAAAGCGTACCGGCAAGGCTGAGCCGAAGGAAAATCAGCCACTGGCGGGAGCAAAGGGGGAAATTGATGCCCGTTTGGAATTCTTAGCCAAAATGTATGAGGAAAAG
>CAYOKF010000003.1:0-24343 GCA_964404475.1 uncultured Dehalococcoidaceae bacterium
TGCCCTCGGTATTCGTCCCGGCAAAAAGATAATCAAGATTAGCTCGATGCTGATGCGTGGGCCGATTACCGTACAGGTAGGACACACCCGGGTAGCTATTGGTTTTGGTATGGCTAACCGGATAATTGTTGAGACGGAATAGACCAAAATGGCATGTCAGGATACTGAAAAGAGCTAACCTCATGCAGAAAAGCGATATAAAGAAAATCCTGCTGATTGGCAATCCTAACGTGGGTAAAAGCGTTGTTTTTTCCCGGCTGACCGGCGTGCACGTCATCGCTTCTAATTACCCCGGCACTACCGTGGGCTATAGCCGTGGTTTTTTAAAGTTTTCCGGGGAGACAGCCGAGGTTATCGATGTGCCCGGCACCTACACACTGGAACCGACCTCTGAGGCTGAAAAAGTGGCCCTCCAGATGCTTGAGAGCGGGGATATCATCATCAATGTGGTTGACGCCACCAACCTGGAGAGAAATCTAAACCTGACCCTGCAACTACTGGAAAAAGGGATTCCGATGCTGGTAGCCCTGAATATCTGGGACGATGCTTTGCACCAGGGGATACAGATTGACCTGAAGCTACTGGAAGAACGACTGGGTGTACCGGTTATCCCCACGGTAGCGATTAGCGGACAGGGCATAAAAGAACTGGTAGCCAGCATCCCTCTTGCCAGGGCAATCCAATTTAACCCGCAGACCCATGACCAGCGCTGGGCAACTATCGGCAACATTATTGAGCATGTCCAGCAAGTCACCCATCGCCATCACACCTGGCGAGAGCGACTCGGTGACGCCAGTGTCCAGCCTCTAACCGGCGGGTTGATAGCAGCCGCCGTTCTTGCCGGCACTTTCTTTATAATCCGATTTATCGGAGAAAGCCTCATTAGCTATGCACTTGACCCCTTGTTTAGTATTTTATGGACGCCTGTAGTATTGAAATTAAGCGAGATCCTTGGCGGCTCCGGCTTTTTCCATGCTACCTTGATAGGCAACATAACCGCTGGTGAGTTGAACTATGTCGAGGCCTTCGGGCTACTGACCACCGGACTTTACGTACCCTTAGCCATGGTCTTGCCTTACATTGTTTCTTTCTACCTCCTGCTGGGTTTACTCGAAGACACCGGTTATTTGCCCCGCCTGGCCATCCTGATGGATACCATCATGCACCGCCTTGGCTTACATGGTTACGCCATTATACCTTCCTTACTCGGCTTTGGTTGCAATGTACCGGCAGTGCTATCAACACGGATACTGGAAAGCCGTCGAGAGAGATTTATCGCCGCCACACTGATATCCATTGCCATACCCTGTGCGGCCCTGCAGGCAATGATTTTCGGCCTGGTCGGAGAGCGCGGTTTTCAGTATGTGGTTATTGTTTACGGGACACTATTTATAGTGTGGGTTGTCCTGGGCCTGATAATCAACCGTTTTGCCCGGGGATTCAGCCCGGAACTGCTTATTGAAATACCGCAATATCGCCTGCCCCCCTGGAGAATGGTTTTTAAAAAATTATGGATGAGGGTCTACGGTTTCTTAAAGGAAGCCATGCCGATAATCCTGGGGGCGGTGCTGGTAATAAATCTGCTTTATTTCGCCGGAGTATTTGACGCCATCGCTGATTTTACGGCACCAGTGATCACCGGCCTGCTGGGATTACCCAAAGAGGCGGTAACGGCGCTGGTAATCGGCTTTCTGCGTAAAGATGTGGCTCTGGGTATGCTGGCACCACTCTCACTTACCTCAGGACAACTGGTTGTAGGCAGCGTGGTGCTTGCCATGTTTTTCCCTTGCATTGCCACCTTTGTCGTGCTTCTCCGGGAACTGGGCATTATCGGCATGCTAAAGGCAACCGGTATCATGATTACCACCGCCCTGCTGGTGGGCGGGCTTTTAAATTTAATCCTGTAAAGGCCAGCTAAAACTGATTATTTCCCCTGTTTGTCTTTCCCGTTTCGTCTGGATATAATTTATATGCAATGCACTGGTTCTATTATCTAGCCCGTTACCTGACACGGGTAATACTCTTCCTCACTACAAACTGGCGGGTAAGGGGCAGGGAAAACATACCCGGCAGTGGTCCGCTGTTAATCGTCGCCAATCACCTTAGCCTGGCTGACCCGCCGGTGGTCGGTGTCAGCATCAAACGGAAAGTTGTATTTCTGGCCAAGGAAGACCTGTTCCGTAACCGGTTCATCAGATACCTCATTACCAGTTATGGGGCTTTTCCAATACGGCGGGGACGGCTGAGCCGGGGAGTACTCCAGAAGGCTGAGCAATGGCTGGGCAGGAATGTGGCTCTGGTTATATTCCCTGAGGGCAAGCGAAGCAATGACACCCGCTTACAGCCGGCCTTCACCGGTTCCGCAGTAATCGCCTCACGCTTCGGCGCCCCCATTCTGCCGCTGGGTATTACCGGCACCGAGAGAGTTAAAGGGCATTTGTGGTGGCTGCGCCGCCCCGTGATTACGGTTAACATCGGAAAGCCATTCTCACTACCGCCCGTTAATGGTAAACTAAGCAAGGAAGAACGAGGTCAACTAACCAATTCGATTATGGAGCATATTGCTGAACTTCTTCCCCCGGAATATCAGGGGCAATATGAAAAGAAAGCATGAAAGTTGAAAAAGCTGCCAGAACCGGTTTTTGCCTGGGCGTAAGGCGTGCCCTTGATGTACTGGAGAGGGTTGCCCGTGAACGCGGTGGTGTGGAAACACTGGGCGCGGTAGTGCACAATCAGCAGGTATTAAACAAACTGGCTGATATCGGAGTTAGAGTAGCCAGAGATGTCGCCGATATCAAGGGAGACACGGTGGTTACCAGTTCCCACGGAGTAAGCCCTGATATGGAAGACGCCATCCGGCGCAGAGGCATCAAAGTTATCAGCACCACCTGCCCTTTCGTTCGCCGCGCGCACGTTACCGCGAGAAGACTGGCTGAATCCGGCTTCTTTGTCGTTGTCTATGGTGACGCAGACCATCCCGAAGTCAAGGGAATACTGGGGTGGGCTAACGGCAAAGGAATAGCCACCCTCGACAAAAACTTTCTCGGTCGGCTCAAGCCAATACCACGAAGGATCGGAGTTTTGTCCCAGACCACACAGATTCCGGCTCATTTCGTGGAATTCGTAAAAAGCCTTATTGAATCGACTCTAACTAAAGATTCCGAGATACGCATCATTGACACCATCTGCCATGACATCCGTGAAAGGCAATCAGCCGCCCTGGAACTGGCCAGGACAGTTGACCTGATGCTGGTTGTCGGCGGGCGTTCCAGCGCCAACACCAACCATCTTGCCGAGCTATGTGACACGGTCACCCGGACTTACCTGATTGAAACTGCCGATGAATTTCAGCCCGCCTGGCTCCAGGGGAAAAATAGCATCGGTATCACTGCCGGTGCCTCCACCGCTGAAGAGACGGTGGCAGAAGTATTGAAGAAGCTAAGAGCGCAGCCTAAATAACCAGGCAGGTAACCGTTCGTGAAATGCCGGCAACCGGATGAATCTTTTCGGTAACTATCATCCCGATATCTTGTAGCGCCTCCCCTTCAATGATCGCAATAATATCATAAGGGCCGGTTACCGTATTCACCGAAGTCAACCCTTCCATTTTATTGAGAGTACTAACCACGTCCTTCGTCTTGCCCACGGCTGTCTCAATCAGCACAAAAGCCTTAGCTGCCATAATATCACCCTCTTTCTCTTTTAAAGTCCGCCCGGCTCAGGTAATGCGTAGTATAAATATACTGGCGCCGTCTGTCAAGATACATTGCTCTTTTAGCACGTTTATATTATTATGTTAGGATAAGCTGACTAGTTGAAATTCATCACATCCTATGCTGTGCTCCACAGCATAGTCCCAAAATATCAAGTTAGAGAGGATTGCCACCTTGGATTATTTCTTGAATGACCAACAAAAAGAAATCAAGAACCTGACACGAACGATAGCTGAGGAACAGATACTGCCCGTACGAGCGGACCTGGACGAGAAGGAAGAATTCCCCTGGGAAATAATCAATATCCTTGCCGATGCCGGCCTGTTTGGTGTCTATATTCCTGAAGAATACGGCGGTATCGGCGGCGGGATTTTTGACATGTGTCTGGTAGTGGAAGAACTGAGCCGTATTTGCAGTTCCGTAGCCCTCACCTACGCCGCTACCGCCCTGGGGTGTCTCACCCTGCTCGAATATGGCAGCGAAGAACAAAAACAGAAGTATCTTTCCGTGATTGCTGACGGCAAGATACTTGCTGCCTTCGCCCTGACCGAGGAAACAGCAGGGAGCGATGCTGGCGCCATCAAGACGACCGCCGAGAAGGTTAACGGCGGCTACAAGATTAACGGAACCAAGCAGTTCATCACCAACGGCGGCGAAGCCCAACTGTACACCGTTATTGCTCTGACCGATAAAACAAAGGGCGCCCGTGGCGCCAGCGCCTTTCTGGTAGAAAAGGATACTCCGGGCTTCTCCTTCGGTAGAAAAGAGAAGAAGATGGGCATCCGCGCCTCCTCAACCAGGGAACTGGTCTTTGAAGACTGCCTTATCCCGGAGGAGAACATAATCGGCAGAGAGGGAGTGGGCTTCCCGATGACAATGAGACTGTTTGACCGTTCCCGTCCCGGTGTGGCGGCTCAGGCACTCGGGCTGGCCCAGGGATCCCTGGAAGCAGCCATAGACTACGCCAAGCAACGTGTTCAGTTCGGGCACCCGATTATTGCCCAGCAGGCGATTCAGACCATGCTGGCCGATATGGCGATTCAGGTGGAAGCCACCCGGGCACTGGTTTACGCCGCCGCCAGGATGATTGACAGCGGGGCAAAAAGCTTTTCTATGGAATCGTCAATGTCCAAGGTTCTCGCCTCGGACGTTGCCATGAAGGTTACCACTGACGCCATCCAGATTTTCGGCGGTGTTGGCTATATGCGTGATTATCCCATTGAAAAAATGTTCCGTGATGCTAAAATTACCCAGATATATGAGGGCACCAACCAAATACTGAGAAATGTCATCGCTTCAGAACTCCGCAAGGGGAAGACAAAATAAGACTAAATCGGTCAGCGCTGCTGAACTGCCGAAGGGATAAACTGATATGTTTTAAGTCCGTCTAAAATGGTGCCTGCCCGAGTCTGGATAGAGGGGCGAAATAGAACAATTGGTTTTACACCGGTATTGAATCTATTAAGGAGGCATGTAAATGGCAAAAGCAAAAAGCGGGGACACGGTTAACGTGCATTACACGGGCAAACTGGATGACGGAACAATATTTGACACCTCAACCGATGGCGAACCCATGCAGTTTACCATTGGCGATGAGCAGGTAATTCCTGGCTTTGAGCAAGCGGTAATCGGGATGGAACCGGGCGAATCAAAAACGACGACGATTCCATGCGAGGAGGCGTACGGGCCGCACCATCCGGAAATGATCATAGAAGTAGACCGGGGCCGTTTGCCCGAGGGTGCGGAGCCAGAGGTCAACCAGCGCTTTCAGGTAAGTCAACCCGACGGGCAAACGTTCATGGTCAGGGTGACCGAGGTCTCCGAGACTCAGGTTAAAATGGATGCCAACCATCCCCTGGCCGGACAAAACCTTACCTTTGATATCCAGTTAGCCGGTATAGTCTGACCGCTTCCTTACGGTTCCTCCCGCCAGTATACTGACACCGTTTTTCTGGCGACCAAATGAATAAGTCTACCGAGTAGTATAGCGCTATGGGGAAAATTGCTAATTTCGTTTACACAAAGTCCAGGCTGATTATTATTCTGGTAGTACTCATTAATGTTATCTCACTGGCTTCATTTTTCCGCTTTGACCTTGACACTGACTTCCTGAGCTTTTTTTCCGGGGGAAATCCCAGCGCCGATGAATACCACCGTCTCAATGAAAAATATCACAGCGGTGAAGCCATTTCGGTCTTTATCGAACAGGACAGTTCCCTGCTTAATAAAGACAATCTAATTAACGTGTTTCAGCTTCAGGAGGAGATTAAACGGCTGGACGGTGTTGTGCAGGTACAGAGCTTTATCCCGCCGGAAATCATGGTGATGGGTAATGTCATTCCCGTCACCGGGGAACTGATAAGAAGCCAATCTCAGCCACTGAGTGAATTTATCGACAGTAAATATTTCCTTGCTGACCAGTTCCTTGCTGCTGACAGCAGCAAGGGCATGCTCATGGTCAACCTGCAAACAGATGCTGCCGCCGGCGAAGTGGTCAAATCATTGCAAGAAATCGCCGAACGGGAAGACAGGCTAAACATCTCCCTGGCCGGTAACGAAATCATCAAAGATACCCTCTGGCATTACCTGCTGAGGATACTCTTTATTCTGCCACCCTGCGCCATCATCCTCATACTGCTGGTATTCTTTACTATCCTGAGGAACCGACGCCTGACCATCCTGGCCATAATCCCCGCTGGCTTGGCTGCCCTGTGGACATTCGGTACCATCTTCTGGAGCGGCCTGGAGTTGAACCTGGTAACGGTACTCAGTCCGCTATTTATACTGGTCATCGGTTCCGCCTATGGGCTCCACTATGTTACCCATTTCCAGGAAAATCTGCCCAGGTATTCTGACCGCCGGCAGCTAACTGTGGCCACCCTGCAGATGGTAGGCACCCCCATCCTACTGGCAACGGTAACCACCATGGCCGGCTTTGCCTCGCTGACCTGGGCTAAAGTAATCCCGATGAGACAGATGGGAATATTCGTCACTCTGGGCATCGGCTATGCCGGACTCCTTTCCCTCCTTTTTGTACCGGCAGTACTATCGAGGATGAAATTACCCCCGAAATCGCCGCCGCTAAGGGAAAGCCGACTGGTCAGAGTCATCCTGACGGTATCAAGGCAAAAAGCGCCCATCATCGCCGTTTTTCTGGTAATTTTGGCCGTTTCTGCTTTTTACATCCCCCGGCTTGACGTTGTCTCCAATCAACTGATGTTTTTCAAGCCAGGCTCGGAAATAAGGCAGACATTCGCCCGGGTCGAGGAGCATTTTGGAAGCGCCCTGCCGCTTACCGGTGAGATAATCTCTGATAAGGGCAGCGCTGCGATATATGATAGCCAGTTTGCCAGCAAAGTTCTAGCTACTGAGCGCAGACTTGAAGAATTACCCGGCATCAAGAGCGCCTTTTCCATCTTTGACCTGGTAATGGGTATTAATAAGATGACCGCCGAAGAGAATACTTATCCCCAGGACCCGGCGGTTGCCCGGGGAACTCTGCAGCAATTAGGCGACGAAGGCCAAAAAAGCTGGATTTCAGCCGACGGCCTTAAAATGATAATCAAGACCGAAGGTCTCAGTTCCGGCGATATTGCCCGGCTGGAAGACTTTGTAGCCGAGCAGTCAGAAATTCGGGTTATTACCGGTATGCCTCTGCTCTTTGACGAAATGAACCGTCTGGTGGTACAAAGCCAGATTCAAAGCCTGGGATTAGCCCTGGCCCTGATCTTCATCATACTTCTGGTAACGATAAGAAAGTTCAGGGCAGCTCTGGTGGCACTAATACCGATAGTAATTACCATTATCGCCATCCTGGGCATGCTGTCCGTAAGCAAATTCAACCTTAATATCCTTACCGCCAACCTGTCCGCCATATCCGTCGGCGTGGGGGTAGACTACTCCATTCACCTTATATCAGGCATCCATTACTTCCGCAAGCAGGGAATGAACGGCAGAGATTCTGTTAATTCTGCCCTGTCCAGCGTCTCCCGTCCAGTTCTGACCAATGCCTTCGGGCTGGCTATCGGTCTCTCCGTTCTCTTCTTTTCGCCCCTGCAAATCCACCTGCAAGCCGCTTCGGTAATGTGGGTAGCCATGGTCGTCTCATCAATGGCTGCCCTGCTGCTAATCCCCATCATGTACCCGGGTCGTTCCGGGAAACCCGCTAGATAGGGTTCATCAGCCCGCCGGTTTAACCCAAAAGCAATATGTGCAACCCGGCACTAATCAATAATAAACAGGTGAAAACCAGACACCTAAACGGAACTACCATCAAGTCAGGTCTCTTAAGAATCTCTTGCAGAAGCGATGAGCTAATGAAAGCACTATGCTACTGGTTAAAACGGCCAGCACCACTTCAAAAGAAAACCCGGTAATAGCCGTGCCCAGGGCGGTACCGCTTGCCGGCGGGTGTTCCAAATTCATCGCCACCATCAGGCAGATGGAAACCCCAACGGCAAGAGAGTAAACCAAAATAGAAGAAATAGGTGATTGGTGCGGAAGCAGGGCACATAATGAACCGGAAAGCAACCCCACGATATGCCCACCGATGACTCTCCGTGGTCCAGCCGTAATATTCCTAGGCATGGTAAACACAATAAAGGCACTGGCTCCTATTGAGGCTATTATCACGGCATGTTCCATATTCAGGAGAAGAAGAACGATAAATACCACCACGCTTGCCAGAAAACTTTGATAAAGATAGTGCTTCCACCGTGTCTTAAACTCTGCGCGGATTCTTGACCATCTCCGGCGTAAATATGCCAAAACTACAGAAAACATCTTCTAAATCACCCAAGCCCCGGTTAAATTATAATACATCTAGATACTTTATGCCTACCTGCCTGAAGACTGAAGATATAAGAACCAACCAGATAAAAACTGCCCGCAAACTTGCGGCAGATACATAGCTTAGCTTATAATGTGATAAGTTAACACTGTTTGGTGGGGAGGGGCTGGTATGCAGATTAACGTATCCCAGTTATTGCAGTCACCAGTAGGAGCAACCCGGGTTTATCAGATAAGTGAAGTTATCGATGTTACTGGTGACGGGAAGAATCATCTGATTGAAGGTAAGATTAAGCTAATGCGCACCCCACGAAGCATCCTGGCTAAAGGCAAACTAAACACTGAGGTTGAACTTATCTGCAGCCGGTGTTTATGTTCATATAGCACCCCTCTATCAATAAACATCGAGGAGGAGTATTTTCCGACCGTAGACGTAACCAGTGGAGTCCCGCTAGCCCAGCCCGAGGACCCGGGTTCCTTCACCATAGATACTCACCACATTCTTGATTTAACTGAGGCGGTGCGGCAGTACAGCCTGCTGTCCATCCCGATGAAGCCAGTCTGCCGTGACGATTGTGCCGGTCTATGCCCGAATTGCGGCCAGAATCTGAACCAGGGAACCTGTAACTGCCCGCCACAGAAAATAGACTCACGCTGGTCAGCATTAAACAAGCTGCTGTAATCTCAGCCAAATCTATACCAAGCAATGGAGTAAATCATATGGGAGCATTACCAAAACGGAAAACAGCCAAGGCACGACGGGACAAGAGGCGCAGCCACCTTGGAATACAGTCACCAGCAACAAATCTTTGCCCGCAGTGCCACAGTCCCAAGATGCCTCACCGCGCCTGTCCTACCTGTGGAAGCTATTCTGGCAGGGAAATCATCAAGGTTGAAAGCCCGAGAAGATAAACCACCTGGTGCCATGCTTCTTTCTTTAGCCTGATAGTCTTGAGGTAATCTATCTAAATGTTTATGACAGTGGAGACCGGCTGTGTTTGATATGAAAGAAGTAGCCTTCATTTTCCCCGGCCAGGGTTCTCAGTGGGTGGGGATGGGGCTTGACCTTTATAGCAGTTTTGCCACGGCAAAATCTGTTTTTGACCAGGCCGATGATGTTCTTGACTTTCCTTTATCCAGAATGTGTTTTGAAGGCCCGGAGGAAGAACTCCGCAAGACAATCAATGCCCAGCCCGCCCTGGTGACCACCAGTCTTGCCTGTCTGCAGGCGATGCGTGAGATTAGCGATGATAAATTACCCCAACCTGTCTGCACCGCCGGGCACAGCCTGGGCGAATATACGGCACTGGCGTTAGCCGGGGTGTTTGATTTTGCCACCGCCATTCACCTTTCCCGTGAACGGGGACGGCTGATGCATCAAGCCGGACAAACCCAACCCGGGGGCATGGCGGCTATCATCGGTATGGATGAGGCGCCACTGGCCGAGGTCTGCCAGCAAACCGGCACCGTGATAGCCAATATTAACTGCCCGGGTCAAATTGTCATCAGCGGCCCACAGAACAATCTGACACAAGCTATGGAACTGGCCAGGGTGAAGGGTGCCCTGCGGGCCATCCCCCTGCCGGTAAGCGGCGCTTTCCACACATCATTGATGCAGCCGGCGGTTGACGGTATGTCGGAAATCCTGGACGCGCTGGACTTTCATGAACCGGCTATTCCGGTTATCGCCAACACCTCGGCGCAGCCTTTGAACAGCACCGACGGAGTCAAGGCGGAGCTTCGGCAACAATTGTGCCATTGTGTTCGCTGGCAGCAGTCCATCGAGTACATGGTAGCTACCGGCGTATCCACCTTTGTCGAGATAGGACCGGGCAAAGTGCTTACCGGACTGATTAAACGGATAAACAAGGAAGTCAAGACGATGAATATAAATGATAACGAAACCATCAGGAGCCTGGCATAAAATGGATCTTTCCCAACGGGTTGCCCTCGTTACCGGCAGTGCCCGCGGCATCGGACGGACTACCGCTCTGAAGCTGGCTGAGGCGGGAGCGACTCTGGTGGTCACTGACATCACCGAGGCTGAACCCGTTGCTGAAGAAATCAGAGCCTCAGGGAAGGACTGCCTGGCGGTTACCGCAGATGTGAGTTCGGCAGATGATATCAGACAGATGGTAGCCACAGTGCTTGATACTTACGGTAAGGTGGATATCCTGGTGAATAATGCCGGGGTTACCCGTGACCAGCTTCTGCTGAAAATGTCAGACGAAGACTGGGATACGGTATTGAATATCAACCTGAAGAGCGCTTTTCTCTGCACCAGAGCCGTGCTGAGACATATGCTCAAGCAGCGCTGGGGCAGAATCATCAATATGGCCAGCGTTGTCGGCGTAATGGGTAACGCCGGTCAGACCAACTACGCTGCCTCCAAGGCCGGAATTATCGGTTTTACCAAGGCGCTGTCCAAAGAAGTAGCCTCCCGAGGCATCACCGTCAATGCTATTGCCCCCGGCTTTATCGAGACCGGCATGACCGCGCAACTGACCGAGAGCCAGCGAGAGGAACTCATGAAACAGATACCAGCGGGGTACATCGGCTCAGCGCGTGATGTGGCTGAAGCTATCGCCTTTCTGGCCTCGGAAGAAGCCAGGTATATCACCGGACAGGTCCTAGGCATTGACGGCGGCATGGCTTAAGGTTAACCATGAACATAACTGACTCCTAACGCAGCCTACCGGCAAGGCATGTGCATTATATAACCAGCCTTCTCCAACCCGAAGAGTGGTAGCCGCGCTGCATCTGACGTGATGAAGGCGACCACCATTAGTACAAAACAAAAAACCGACCTTTCCAGGCCGGTTTCACTCGCTGTCTGCCCGTATATGACTATTTCAGTTCTATACCACCGCTTTACTTGCTCTCCAGTGGCTCAATTTTAGACTGATAACGCCGCATCCGCCATTCCTTGAGGCAGTAGGCAACCTCATCATCGGCGGCTTCATGCCAGTATTTATAGAAATCAGAGAGATAGAACCTCGGCATAAAGCCCACGGCACAGGTTACCACCTCGTCCGCCACCCTCTTCACTTTCTCCACCGCCGCTGCCGGCGCCGCCGGCACGGCGGCCACTATCTTCTGCGGATGCCGCTGGCGCACTGATTCCACCGCTGCCATCATGGTATAGCCAGAAGCCAGTCCATCATCAATGATAATTACCGTTTTATCACCTACCACCGCCGGTGTTCTATTACTGAGATAAGACAGGCTTCGCTGGCGTATGCCCGCCCTTACCTGATTCACCTGGTAATTTATCTGCTGCTGGCTCAGTCCGGCGCTGTTAACCACTTCATCGTTCAGAATAATCGTACCATCATCGGTAACGGCACCAAAACCACCCTCCGGGCTGAGCGGTAGCGGTATTTTACGTGAAATCACCACGTCAAGTTCAGCATCTATTTTTTTCGATGCCCCGGCCGCCACCGAGACGCCACCATTAGGAATAGCCAGCACCACCGCCGACCGCTCTTTATAGCCTGTTAATTTGGCGGCAAGCTGCCGTCCGGCATCATACC
Source organism: uncultured Dehalococcoidaceae bacterium (assembly GCA_964404475.1). Taxonomy (GTDB): domain Bacteria; phylum Chloroflexota; class Dehalococcoidia; order Dehalococcoidales; family RBG-16-60-22; genus CAYOKF01. The sequence continues at coordinate 12,035 of CAYOKF010000003.1, forward strand.
GGTTCTCAAAGATAGGCTCCTGGCTGGAAACATGCATAATGCTTCTCCTCCAAGTATTTTCATCCTACCAGTTTAAACTCACTGACATCAACCAGACCCAGGTCAGTAAGCCGTAGTTCGGGAATTACCGGCAGCGCCAGGAAGGAAAGCGTGGCCAGTGCCGACGGCAAAGCCGTGCCTAAATCGTTAATAATCCGTTCTATCTCCTGCACTTTATCCACAACCGCTTCCACCGGCTCCTCAGATAGTAAGCCGGCAATCGGCAAGCCCAGACTGGCGCGTACCACCCCACCCACGGTTACCACCAGACCTCCCTGCAATCTCTCTATTTCTTTTATCGCCGCGTAAATATCTTCGTCACTGGTGCCAGCAGCAATGATATTGTGAGCATCATGAGCCACAGATGAAGCTATGGCTCCTCTTTTCAGACCGAAGCCGCTGACCATCCCCAGACCAATGTTACCGGTTGCTTTATGCCTTTCCACCACCGCCAGTTTCAGTATGTCCCGGCTGGTATCCGGCATAACTTCTCCGTTTTCAATCTTGACTTTCTCCTCACGCCTGCGGGTAACTATCTGCCCGGGTACCGCTTCAATAATCATCTGGCTTTCCCCGGACACACCCATTTTTAACGCTTCCCGGGGAAAAGGCTTGACACTCATGGTTCCAGTTACTTCGCCCCTGTCCGGGCAACGTGAGGTGAACATCGGCTTTCCCTCATCAGCTACCAGGCGGCCATGATAGAAGACCATGTCAATCTGCATTTTCTCCAGGTCACTGAGCACGATCATATTGGCAAAGTAGCCGGAGGCCACCGCCCCCAGCCCATCAAACCCGAAGTATCTGGCAGGATTGATAGTCGCCATCTGGACAGCACGCACCGGGTCAAGCCCCTTCCTGATTGCCCTGCGCACCACGGCATCAATATCACCATCATTGAGGAGGTCAACACAGCTACGGTCATCAACCACGAAGAGGCATCTTTGGTATGTTTTATCGTTAACCACCGGCAACAAGGCATCCAGGTTCTTCTCGGTAGAACCCTCCCGAATCATGACAAACATACCCCGCCGCAGCTTCTCTTCAGCCTCGGCAAGAGTCACCGATTCATGGTCAGAGCCAATACCGGCCGCAATATAGGCGGCCAGATCCTTACCGGTGACGCCGGGGGCATGGCCATCAACAACCTTCCCCCGCGCCATTTCTATTTTGCTCAGTACAGTACCATCGCCAGCCAGCACGCCAGGGTAATTCATTACTTCCCCCAGCCCGATACACCCCCGCCACCTTAAAATACGGCGGATATCCTCAGGGGTAACGCTGGCTCCTGAGGTCTCTAAATGCGTCGACGGCACGCATGATGGAGCCATCAAAAAAAGGTCTAAAGGCAGACGGCGGGCACAGTCCAGTACGTACCTCATCCCCCCCATGCCACAGACATTGGCAATTTCATGGAGGTCGGTCACTACCGCCGAGGTACCACACGGTACCACCGCCCGAGCGTACTGCCCGACATCCAGCATCGAGCTCTCCAGATGAGTATGTCCATTAATGAGACCGGGAGCCAGATACCTGCCTTTTAAATCCAAGACCTGATTCGCCTGCTTATAATCACCCACGCCGGCGATTCTATCTCCGCAAACAGCCACATTCCCCACCTCGACCTCGCCATTAAAGGTATTTACTACCTTAGCATTGGCCAGAACCAGGTCAGCAGGGCTCATTCCCCTGGCTACCGAAATCAGCCGTGCCAGTCTACCAGACACTAACCCTCAGCCTCCAGTACGCAAATATCAGGCAGGTTACGATACTTCCCGCCACAATCCAGGCCATAGCCAACCAGAAACTTATCGGGGACGGTAAAACCAAGATAGTCAATATTTACCGGCACCCTCCGCCGAGTCGGCTTATCCAGCATGGCACAGATTCGCAGTGAGGCCGGCTTCTTTTTAAGAAGATAACCGCACAGAAAAGAAACGGTCAGTCCAGCATCAATTATATCCTCTATGACTAACACATGCCTGCCTTTAACCGAACCGGATAGCCCCTGCACTACTCTCACCTTGCCTGATGTCTGCGTGCCCGCACCATAGCTGGATAACCGGATAAACTCCACTTCCAGAGGAAAATCAAGGCAGCGGACTAAATCAGCCATGAACATGAAGGAGCCCTTGAGAATGCCTAACAAAATGGGAAAATTACCACGATAATCCTGGCTGATTTGAGACGCCAGACGGCAGACAGTATCCCTAATCTCGGCTTGTGAATAAAGAACCTGCGGTTCCGCTTGAGCATTCATTACTATGGGAATTATAACCTTAACCCCGGCCGGGCGCAACCAAAAAATTACCCTGACCGCTTAGAGCACCCAACATTGATAGATAATTTTACCGGTGCTGCAAAATCAATGATTCCTGAGCAAGGCCTACACAACCAGGATAAGAACCGGGGTCTATTTATCTTAAAATTTGCCTTACGCTATTTTCTTGAACCTGTTACGCGGAGCGCCACATATCGGGCATCGCTCGGGAGCTTCACCCTCCACCGTGTTTCCGCAGACCTGGCAAACAAAATAAGGCTGGCCGCCAGTTGATTCTCCGGATTCCAGGCTATCCAGGGTCGTTTTAAAGAGGCCGTGATGGATTTTTTCCACCTTGTTCGCCAGGTCAAAGCTCCGCGCCGCCTCCTTATTACCCTCAGACTCAGCCTGCTTAATAAAGCCGGGGTACATTTCCTTAAACTCATAATTCTCACCACCGACGGCAGCTTCCAGGTTTTCCCGAACTGATTTAATACCACCCATCACAGTGAGGTGATTGCGGGCATGTACCGTTTCCGCTTCGGCAGCAGCACGGAATAACCTTGCCAGCCGTTCATTCCCGGCTTCATCAGCCTTCTCAGCAAAGAATAGATACTTCCGGTTCGCCTGGCTCTCACCGGCAAAAGCTTCTTGCAGATTCTCACCTGTATCGCCCATCTCTTACCTCCTATGTTGAATCATCACCACCGGCAGAAGGCCACGTAGCGGAAAGAATAGCCAGCTGCCATACCGGAATATAGCCGTTAACTTTGATTATAACAGGTATTTAGCCCGCCGAAAACACGGACTTGACACCCTACCCCAGAAAAGGCTATACTGAAGGTTACCGGTAAGATCGGCGCGGGGTGGAGCAGTGGCAGCTCGTCGGGCTCATAACCCGAAGGTCGCAGGTTCAAATCCTGCCCCCGCTACCAATCGATTAGACTTAGGCCCGTCAGAGATGGCGGACTTTCTCTTTTCCGCCTTGCCTCCGTCATTCTCTCTGGCTGCCTCCCTTTTCAGGTGAGGGCTTATGCCACCATTTAATTATGGCATGTCTCTAAGTGGTTGGGAGCCCCTTTTCGCTAATTTTTCGCAAACTTTGGCCCTAGTACTGATTCGCTTTAGCCTGCAATCATAATGGTGTAAAATAGGGCAGAGTGCTAGTTGAGAATATGGGAGAAGGAAATGGATTGGCAGCATATCTATTACAGTTGGCTTGATTACATGCGGCACCTAGACTCCAAGGTGGACGACCTAGCCCCGTTTGATTTAGTCCAGCTTAACACCGGAGTGCTACCGCTGGAGTTTGACTGGTGGCCCAAGTCTGAGCGGTCAAGGTACCTTGATGACCTGAAAAGGGGGAGCGGGATTTACTGGGAAACTAAGAAGGGCACGCTCCATACCGCCGGGCTCTTGTTCGCGAACAGGGGCAGCGTAGAGAAACAGGCCGCGATACTCATGCTGGCATCGCTTGATGTGAAGATGAAGGATTTGCCAGAAGAGTGGAGGGGCAACAACTATCGCCTGATGGAAATAATTCGACACACGATAATGCAGGCGTTCCCTGACATTATTCTCTGGCACCACGCTTCGCGGGATGCACTTCCCGTCACGATAGGGAGGTACTACCCAGCCTGTGACTTCATCCGCCCCAAGAACGAGAAGGAGTTGCTTTACCACTTTGCCGTGGAGGCGAGCCTCAGCTTGGGTAACTGGCAGCTAGTGAGGTATGTCCCCGCTGAGATACTTGGCGAGAGGGGCAACTGATTAACGGTACCGAGAAGGAGGGAACCGTTGGCTAGGGCACCGAAGGGCAGTATAATTTCAGACGCCTATCTTAAGCGGCTCGCTCTGTTGATTGCGGTCAATTGTGTCAGGAACACGGTCATCGAGGATTACCACGCGAGGGGTAGCCTGTCGCAAGAGGACATGAAGAAGTTCAACAAAGAGGTCGCCAACAAGCTGTACACCTTCATTAGGTTCATGTTCAAGGGGACTGAGGAGGAGAAGCGAGCATTGCTGGAGGCTATGGGGTTGATGTACCCTAACGAATGGGATAAGCCAGTCATCGACGCCAGTATCAGAAGGGCGGTTAAGCTGATGCTGAAAAGCAACACTGAATCAGATGGTTGGCGTGGGCTGAATAGGGCATTGTAACGGTAGGTGGAGAGACCCCAAGTCACCATGCTTTAAGACACAGACACTATGCGCTATAATTTAAGGCAAAGCACGATTAACTTAGGGGAAGATGCCGATGGCCTTTAGAACCGGACAGCTAAGCCTGTTTCAGAATGAAGGCGCCTCGAACGGGGCGCGGGGGAACGGGACGTGCTTCAGCGACCCGGCTTTCGCCAGCAACAAGACCCTGTCAGTCCATCGGTGGGTTCCCTGGATAGCCGGCTTCTCCAGCGACTTCGTGAGGGACGCCTTTGACAGGCACCTGCGGCCTGGGGGCGTAGTCCTCGACCCCTTCGCGGGAGTCGGCACGACACTGGTTGAGGCCATCTTGCGGGGCCATGACGCGGTCGGCTTCGAGATTAACCCTTATGCGGCCTTGGCTTGCAGGGTTAAGACAACCGCGCACCGCCTGGAGGATGACGCCCTGATGGGCGAAATCCGGCAGTTCCAGTCATTCTATCAGGAGCAATTGCGCCTGGGCCGCAGGCCTAACAGGGTGCCTCCGTCCGGCTTCAAGACTAGGGCGCCGTTCTACAGCCCCAAAGTCATGGCAAAGGTTCTGCTGTCGCTGGAGTTCATCGACGCCATCCAGGACAGCGACACCAGGCATCTGTTCCGGCTCGCCTTCTCCTCAACGATGGTGCAGTACTCCAACTATTCATACGAGCCCAGCCTCGGCAGGCGGGTAAGCGCAGGGAAAAACGAGATAGAGGACTTTCCGGTAGGCGAAACGATTGCGGCCAAACTCAGGGAGATGGCAGAGGACATCCGCTGGTTCAGGCTAAACCTCCCCGACGACAGGGTTCAGGCGCAGGTCTTCAATGGCTCGTTTTTCGGCTGTAGGGAGCATCTGCGTCCCGGCTCTATCGACTTGGTGGTAACTTCGCCGCCCTATCTGAACAACTACCACTACAACCGCAACACCAGGCCGCAACTGTACTGGCTGGGGTATGTGTCGAGCCCAGCTGACCTCAGGCACCTGGAACTGGATAACTTCGGCAAGTACTGGCAGACGGTACGTGAGCAGGAGAACCTTGAGCTGAATTTCACCCTTCCGGATTCGAGCCTGACGGACAAACTACGCGAACTCAGGGCGATTCATGGCGAGAAGGGCGTCTACGGCGGCAACGGCTGGGCCAACTACGCCGCCTCTTACTTCAATGACTGCCTGCGCTTCGCCGAAGGGCTCAGCTACGCCTTGAGACCTGGCGGGACGGCTCTGGTGGTGATTGGCAACAGCATCCTCCAGGGGGTGCTCATCCCGACCGACCAGTATTTCGCCAAAATCGCCGAGCGAGCAGGTCTCGAAGCTGTCGAGGTACACGTGCCCAGGGCTACGCGCGTAGGCTCAAGCATCATAAAGTCCGGCGTGCGGGTGGAAAAAGCCGCCGAGAAACATCAGCTGTACGAGGCGGTGGTAGAACTAAGAAGGCGCTAGCCCAGTGAGATGGTGCCTAACCTTGGCCACAACGTTATCCAGTTGAGGCGGCTTCCCCTTCATCCGCTGCACCCATGACCTGCCGGGGTGAAGGACATCCCATTCGGAAATCGCCTGGTTATATCTGCCTCCGCCAGGGTCATGATTGCCGAAGCCGTCAATCGCCGCGTTCCACAGAGGCCGATACCTCCTGATTAGCTCCGCCTCCAGAGGGACAACCAGGTCACTTTCGACTTCTCTCAGCACCACAAACCGGCAGCGGAAGTCATCCAAGCGCAGGTTGGACGTTTGCCGGATGCTGCGGGCATGCTCGCCCAGCCTACGAACAGGGTCTGCTGTTCCTGACCTCCCCGTTCGGGATGTCCTCCAACCAGGGGGAACTGCCTTACCGACATAGATGGGCGTCGTGCACTCTTTGGCGTTCAACTTGGACAAAGGTTCATACAGCTCGAAGTCTCCGGCGTAATAGAGGATGTAAACCCCGCTGCCGTAGATGTGACCGCCTGGAGGCAGGGCGTATACCTGCGTTCCGAGCAGGAACTCTATAGCATCTCCAACGATACTGTGGAACTTCTCGGAGTGGAAGACTTGAAGCTCATAATCCATGCCGACTATACCCTTCGTCTACACCTTTTCGACATGGGTAATTATACACGCGTCGCCTTCTACTATCAAGAGACAAGCTTCAGCACGACCAATTCAACTGGCCCAGATTCTCGCCGTGGCACTCCTGGGATACACCCGAACCGCTGCCCTATAGGGTCAACAGACAGCGCGGGGATTAAGTCTCGCCTTCCCGCCTGCAAGCCCCCACCCTCGTCCTGGCGCTCCTGGGGTATGCCTAACTCGTGCCTCCCCTGCGCCCTCCGACCCGGTTCCGCCGGTAAATATGCGCCAATGGAGCGCGTAACGTTTAGGTTATTGGCCCCATCCCATATCGGCCCCCTATTCGGCGGGAATCACGGGGCGGCGTGGGCCCCCGGACGTCGCGTTGCCCTATTTTTATGCGGCCTGAATATGGCATTATGGGGAAAATCCTATTGGAATTAAGTGATTAAATCAGTCCGCCTCCGCGACCGACACACCACTGAACGGCGGCTCATAAGGCTAATGGGGGAGACACGGGGTAAGCGCACGGGTACATAATATATACACTCTTATAGGGCACCAAAGGACGAATTCAAAACAGGGCGAAACGCGCAGTTATTGACTAGCAGTTGCGCCGCCACCGACCAGTTCCATAGCCATTGATGGCATGATAGAATATGGCTAACATGCCGTTGATTGAGCGGGCCAACCTGGCGCCTTCCTTCAATATGGTGCTGAACGCCTACCACACCCTCGACCTGCACCGAGACAAGGCGCCGATAACGGAGGCGGCGGTGGCTGGCTGGATTGCCGCCGGCAAGCTCCCCGACCGCCCGCACTATGACCGGGGCAAGATTGTGCCCGCGATATTCGATTTGCTCGACCAGGCCGCCGCCGAGGCCGCCGGTCGGAGATGGTCGCCGCCTTCTTCCCGTGACCCAGACCGAATAGCCATGCTCCGGTCTTCCGGCGAGAGCTACCGCAAGATTGCAGATAAGACAGGGTGCAGCGTCAGTACCGCGAAGCGACTCTTCAGGAAAAGCTGCCTCCGCAACCTCATCAGTCCTCCGCTGCTCCGACGCGCCGAGGTGGAGGCCATGCACGATGCTGGGTGGACAAGGAAGGAGATGGCCGACCAGCTGGGCGTAAAAGGCAGAACCATCCGCCGCATATTCAAGGAACTAGGGCTGGACAAAAAGGTCATTTAACGAGTCTGCTATAATATCCGCGTAATCGCCTACAGGACTTCCCCACCCGGTCTTTCAGCCTCGATTTCCAGCAATCCAGCCGCCAGTGAGAAAACCCTGGCGCGTCCGAGGTGACATCCTTTAGGCCATAATTCCTCTTAGAGGCGATATAATTGAAACGACGGCAGGTTCCCAGCGGCACAAAGGACATCCGAGGTGAAGCCCAACGGCTGGTCTGGGGACAAAGCCGCCGTATAATAAGGACGTGGCAAAGCCTCCATGAAGCCTGGGGCGCGCCAAGCCGGGCCGAAAGGCCGGCGCGCCCTGGGCGTTTCGAGGCCCAAGCCGGTCGGTTTTTGACCACGCCGAACCGGACGGCAGGAAAAGCGGGGGGCACGGCCCCGCCCATGGAGACGCACCGGCGAAAGCCGGACGCCACTTCCCGCCAGACGTCAAGGCAAGGGGAGATGCCGACACCCGCGTAGTTGCCGTTGTGGCGGGTATAGCGGGACGGTGGGGCAAAGGGGTGCCACGGAAAGGGGCACTAACATGGAAAAACCGAAGGGGAAGCTCAGGCTGCTCGACAACCCGCTGTTTCAGGCCTATGTCGCCGGACTGCCGACGATAAGCAGGCGGATATTGCAGGTGTCAGGCCCCGAAGGGGACAAGTACGTTGTCGCGGTTCGGGAGGGAGACAATCCCCCGGAGGTCGCCAGGGAGGCGCCGGAAAACTCAGAATAAAAGGAGAAAACAATGGCATTAGTGACAAGTGACTTTTTGGCCGGTTTGATGACCTCATACCAGGCCATCTTTCAGACCGCCTTTACCGAGGCGGACAAGAAGGCGGCGTGGAGCAAGCTGTGCCTCGTTCTTAGCAGCTTCTCGGACAAGGAGAGCTACAACTGGCTGGAGGCGGTGCCGAGCCTGTCCGAGTGGCTTGACACCCGGAAGATATACGGGCTCTCGGCGAAAGAGTACGAGCTGACCAACAGGAACTACGAGGGTACCATCTCGGTCGACCGGAACACTCTGGAGGACGACAAATATAACCTCATAGCCCCGCGGGTCAAGCAGCTCGCGGTGCGGGCCGCCAACCATCCCGCGAAACTCATCTTCCAGCTGCTCAACGCCGGCGCCAGCACGAAGACGTATGACGGCGTGAACTTCTTCGACACCTCACGGGAGTTCGGCGACAGCGGCACCATCAATAACATAGTGGCGAGCGGGGCGTACGCCGCAGACTCCGACAAGATACGGACAGGCATCGGCAAGGCCGTCGCGCTCATGAGGGGCTTCAAGGACAACCGGGGCGAGTTCCTCGACCTGGTGCCCGACACGATAGCCTGCTCCCCCGCCATGGAGATTCCCATCCGCACGGCATTGGCCCCCGCGGTCACGGGCAGCGTCCGGCCCGAGGCGGAGCTGATAAGGAACATCATGGTCAGCCCTTACCTCACGTCGGGGGCCACCGCCGGCCACGACTATTACCTGCTGGCCACGGAGAACGAGCTGAAGCCCATGCTCTTCCAGATGAGGAAAAGGCCGGAATTCGTGGCGCTCGACAAGCCGACCGACCATGACGCCTTCATGAGCCGCCAGCTGTACTACGGCATTGAGGGCCGCTGGGCCGCCGCGCTCCTGGAGCCGCGGGCGGCCGTCATGGTGGACTGCTCCGACTAGGCACAAACAGGGCTTGCCGGCTGTCCAGGAAGGGTCGGCAGGCTCCTTTCAGGCGGGCGGGCCGTCCAGGCGGGGCACACCGGCGGCCCGCCCCAGCTAAGTACGACGGATAAGGAGAATTTGCAATGGCATTGACAACAAACACCGACAGGCCGGCGAAGTCAGCCGGCCAAATCGTGAGCTTCCTCGTCGAGGACAACGTCCACGTCTACAAGGGCGCCCTCGTGGTGGCCAACAACGCGGGGTACGCCGAGCCGGCGACCAACGCCTCCGGCAAGGTTCTGCTGGGCGTGGCCCACGAGGAGTGCGACAACACGCTCGCCGGTCACAGCCAGGGCGGCAAGTCAGTCCGCGTCATCAGGGGAGGCCGCTTCCTGCTGACCACCGCCGACCTCGTCCAGGCGGACGTGGGGCTCAAGTGCTACGTAGAGGACGACGACACGGTCAACGACGCCGGCACCTCCACCCAGGGCATCGTGGCCGGCATCGCCGCCGGCGTGGAGAGCGCCACCCAAGTCTGGGTGGACATCGCCCTCGGCGTCACGCAGGGCGAGCCGAGCGCCGCCGCCAACGAGGACAGCGAATAGAAGAAACACCGTTCCGGCCCCGAGCCGGACAAGGAGAGACGACATGACTTACAGAACCGGGATGACTGACGCCGAACTGCGGGAGATGAACGGACAGGGCTGGTCGCCGGCGGAGCTCGCGATTCACTTCGCGTGCCATCCGGTGGCCGTGGAGCGCCGCCTGACAAAGCTCGGGCTTGAGCCCCAGCCGGGCAGGGGAAAGGTCTCGCAGCGGCTAGTCAATAACTGCGCGCCGGAGACCGTTCTGAATACGGTTTCTCCGGCCATATAAGAGTGTAAATAGATATGTGCCCCTCCGCTTACCTCATCTTATGACAGACGCCTTACGTGCCGCCGTTCACCGGTGTGTACGTCGCGGAGGGGCGGACAGGAGAGACGAGTGATTGACAAGCAGTGGATAGAGGTCGGGAGAAGGTGCCGGGCAAGGCGGCTGGCGGCGAGGCTCACCATCAAGGAGGTCGCCGACAAGGCCGGCATGCACGAGGCCACCATCGCATCGTTCGAGTCAGGCGGGCGCGGGCTGTCGACAAAAAGCCAGGAGAAAATCCTCGCCGCCCTTGAGGCTTTGGCCCCCGAAGGTGCCGACGCGGAGGCAATCAGCAGGATTAGCGCCGCGATAGAGGAACTGCGGCGCGCCATCGACCTGCTTCAGCCGCCGCCGAAAAGCACGTAACCTGAAGGTTTTCATACATGGCCTGCCTGGCGGCGATGCCGGGCAGGGGACTGCGCCGCCTCCAACGCCGGCGCACGGGCGGGGCGCTCCACTCCCCGCTCGACCTCCCATAAAAAAGAGAAGGGGCCGGATTGCTCTGGCCCCTTCTCTGTGTTTGCCGGTCGAGAATCTGGCTTGCCCGCTGACCAGTGAGTAGATTACGCCTGGCCCCAGCTTTCACGAGCTCTGTTTCGCGACGTGGCGTCCCTGGGTCAGTCCCCGTCAGCGCCGTCCCAAGCCGGAGCGAACCTCATGTGCTCCTGGTGCATCTCGTCCGTCTTGACGTGCCGGTAGATGTCCGCCGTTATGCCGATGCTGGCGTGCCCCAGTATCCGACCGACCACCTCAAGCTTTGCGCCCTTCCGCAGTGACTCGGTGGCGTAGAAGTGACGCAGGCCATGAGGGCTGAACGGTCTGACCCCTGCCCTGATGCACGCCCGCCGGAGGGTCTTCTCGATGTTGTGGATGCTGGCGTGACCGCTCTTGCCTTCGCCGGGGAAGACGTAAGGCGACGGGGACGGGTGCCGCTCCAGCCAGCCCTTCAGCGTGTCCGCCGTGGAAGGCAGCAGCGGGACTATCCTGAACTTGTCGCCCTTCCCCGTTATCCGCAGCTCCAGCGCCTGCCAGTCGATGTCGCCCTTCCTGAGCCCGACGCACTCGCTCAGCCTGAGGCCAGTGGTGGACAGCAGCCTTATCAGCGTCCTCAGCTTGTCCGTGTCCCCGCGGCGGAAGCACCTTGCATCGAGCACCCGCCGTATCTCGTCGGGGGTCGGGCAGGGGCGGCTGCTGTAGGGCACCTTAACCTTGCGCAGCCTGCTGGTCGGGTCTTCATGCCAAAGACCCTCGTCGCAGAGGAAGCCGAACAGCGAGCGGAGCGCCTTCCTCATGTTCTCGACCGCCGCCGGTGACGTGCCGCCGTCAAGCCGGGCCGCCAGGTGAGACTGTATGTCCAGCCTGCCGGGGGTCGGGGTCGCCTCCAGGTACCTCTCCGCGTAGTAGGCGTACATCTCTATCGTCCTGGGCGAGTAACGCTCCTGCCGGAGCTTGGCCTGCCACTGGGGGATGCCGTCAATCGGCCTCTCCAGCCTGTGCCCGTTGCCTTCCCCGTCGGCCATCTGCCGGATGAGCGCCTGGATGATGCCCATGTTCTCAGGGGAAAGCCCCTCAAGGGCTATGGTGTCAATCGTCTGCATTGTCATGGTTGTCTGCCTCCTCTGGTCATCGGAGGCAAGGCGGCGATGTTCGGGGAGCGGGGTCATCCAACAGTCGGGCGCTCGGTGGCCCGTGGTCTCTCGTGCTCCTCAGCGACCCGAAGGTCGCAGGTTCAAATCCTGCCCCCGCTACCAATTTCTGAAGCTAAAATCCCCCGAATCACCAAAATGGTTCCGGGGGATTTTTCATTTTTGCTACTAATTGGTGGGGGTTTCGCAGATTATGACTTAATAACGGTTCCTGTATCCGGCTCAGACCAGAGCATGAGGACCACGTCTGGAGCTATGACTTCATGATAGACCACACCGCCGATGGCAGGGCCTCTAAAATACTGAACATCATTGATGAATTCACCAGGAAGAATTTGATTACGAAGGTTAATCGCCGGATCAGGTCTCAGGATGTGATAGATGAGCTTTTTGAAC
>CAYOKF010000004.1:0-21936 GCA_964404475.1 uncultured Dehalococcoidaceae bacterium
GTGCTTGGTCGTGACCAGTATAACTCTAATGAGAGAGCAGGTCAAGGTGATTGGCGGGAGTAACAGTAATCTTGCGCATTCTTTATCTATGTGAAAGCATTGATTCCGGAATAGTTGCGGGGTGAATTTGCCGGAGTAGAGGCGGTAAACGGTCTTATTCCGTATTTTGTTCCGGTTAACGATGATAGAGATATATCGGCTCATTGTCAGTGATGAGCCTTCTTTGCCGGGCGAGTGCCTCGCGCAGGTATTTGGGCAGGGAAAATATACCCTGGTGGGTTAAACCGTCATAAAATTTCAAGCCGGTCAGGGACCTGGTGGCAATTTTACTATCCACCTCAACGGGGGTAAGCAGTGCCGGGTTAATCTTGAAGGAGGCAGTGCAAAAGCCCCACGGGCCACCAAAACAGGGCATATCAATCTTGCAGGTGCTAACTATAGGGAAAACGCTTTTAAGCGTGTTATAGACCGCAGTTAAGTTCAGCAGTTCGTTCAGAGATGCCGAGCCAGCCTGAACAGCAATAATTCCGTGGTCAGTAAGCCGGCTACTTACTGTCTGGTAGAATTCCCTGGTATATAATCGGTAAGCCGGGCCTGCTTCTATCGGGTCAGGAAGGTCAATGACAATTACGTCAAACTTATCCCCGCTTTTTACCAGGTAGCCCCTGGCATCCACGCTGTGTAATTCCGTCCGGCTATCTTGAAAAGCGCCGCGGCTGCGCTCGGGCAGGAATTTCTGGCAGAGTGAGGTGACCTCCTCGTCAATGTCAACCATCACGGCCCTTTTTACCGTCCGGTGAGATAATAGCTCCCTCAGGGTGGCACCCTCACCGCCCCCGGCGATAAATACCGTCTCCGGGCAGGGATGAGTCATCATTGCCGGCTGAACCAGAGCCTCATGATAGATAAATTCATCAGCATCAGTAGACTGAATCTTGCCATCCAGCACCAGGCAGTTCCCGAAGTTGCTACTGCGTATGATCTGGACAGCCTGATATTTCGTCTGCCCGGTATAGAGCACCTCATCAATGCGGTGCATCTGGACGAAATTCTCGCTTATATTATCCTGGAGCCATTTATCAGGGTCTGTATCCATAACTTTGACCGTGCTTTACACACTGACTGCTAGAAGCCCTCGCTGCACTTCGACTACAGAATGGCTTTTAGCTCCCAGCTTCTCAATCAGTATCCCGGCGGCCTTTTCCGGCTGTACGGCATCACCGCAGGTAAAGATATCAGCGGCAGCATAACCGAGTCCCGGCCAGGTATGAATGGAGAGGTGAGATTCGGCGATGACTACCACGCCGCTGACTCCATTAGGCTTAAAGGGGTGAAAGGAATCACCGAGGACGGTAGCGCCACACTCATTAGCTGCCCTTAAAAGTGTACTCTTGAGAAAGCCCAGGTCATCTAAAACCTCCTTATTGCAGTCCTTCAGCTCTAAAAGTAAATGTTTTCCTAGTGCATTCAATCACCTACCTCCTCGGCAAGATTTCACTTTGTCCCCTGGCGGCAAGCTGAACCAGACGTCACAAAGCGATGGAATAGATTGTATAATAATCCTCTGTTTCTATCAATAGGGGAAGTAGTCTGAGATTTAGCAGGCCTGAACCCTGGTACTGCTGTTAAGGAGCGGGGGGTGAGATTCATCCTGCAATGATGAATCTCAAACTTATTTCGTTTTTTATTCCGGGCTAGCCGGCTACACCCTTGGCTATAGCTTCCAGGTTAAGGTGCTGTGGTACCATGCCGGCAAGCCGGGATAGCTTCTTCTTCTGGCTGAATCTGGCTTTATCCAGGGCATTTTCAATATTGGCCACTACGGCGTTGGTATCGTTCTCAGTCAGAATGATGGGGATGCCGTTACTTTCCGCTTTCTGCCGGACGTTGTAAATCGGCTCCGCTTTGTTGCTGGTAAGGACAAGACACCTGGTGGCGGTTTCCAGTGCGGCCAGTTGCATATCGGGGCGGTCGCCCCTGATTATGGCGGCTTTATTATTCTTACGGCCAAAGTAGGTCAAACCGGAGTCAACAACCATTGCTCCCAGCATATAGTTTTCCACTAAGTCATCGGTTTGCTCGGCATTGTTAAGTATCTTACCTTCGATATTATCAGCCAGCTCACCTACGGTTACGGCGGACAGGGTTCTATCCTCAGGGATTATTCCCAGAACACTTATGCCCGCTTTCTCAGCTTGAGCCGATGACTCACCCTGCACCTGCTTTAGCCGGCTTACCGGCACCTTGTTGATGACTACGCCCAGCAGGTTTCCCCCGGCTTCCTGATAGCTTTCCGCATGGCGAAGCAGTGTCTCGGAGTAGACTTCCACGATAACTAGCCGGGCGCCAAGTGCTTTGGCTATCTCAGTGGAGGATTTGTTCAGCATACCCTCAATAATCACCACGTCTTTACCCTGGGAAACACGGTCATAGGCTGCCTTTACTTGGTCGGTATTACCGTCAGCGACAAAGAGCGACTCCACAGCCTCAGTCAGGTTAAGGGTCTCTTTCATGAAGCCGGCATCACGGTCATTACCATCCGGTATTATACTGAGAAAGCCTGCTTTTTTACCGTTACTTTGCAGATACCTGCCTAGGCCGGCGCCGATGGTGGTCTTACCGGCAGCGTCATCCCTGGCGACTATGTATAAAGCGCCCAAGCTTCACCTCCGACTTGTTTTTAACCAAGACCAGTCTATTATAAAACTTTATCGCCTGTCCGTAAAGGCGTGGCATCGGCATACTGTCCCGCTTGTTTTTTTCAGGCGAATGTTTAAAATGCGGAACATGGTAAAGATGATAAACCACGATTTGAATATTATAATTTGTCGGTGGGTGGTATAATTGGTTTATGGGTGGTGGTTGCCATGCGTGAGGCAATGCTCTATGAAAAACTGCCAGACTCCCGTGTACAGTGTCACACCTGCCAGTGGCACTGCCGGCTCAACCCCGGCAAATACGGTGCCTGCGCCATGTACCAGAACCGGGATGGAGTCCTCTATAACCTGAACTATGCCCTGGTCTCGTCCATGGCGGCTGACCCCGTTGAAAAGAAGCCGTTATTTCACTTCTTCCCCGGTACTTTATGTTTCTCGCTGGGTACTCTGGGCTGTAACTTTCACTGCCAGCACTGCCAGAACTGGCAGATTTCCTTTGCTGACGGCAGTTCCCTAGGGGAGTGTCAGGAAATCCAGCCGCAAGCATCGATTAAGCTGGCGGAGCACTACCAGTGCCGGGGTATCTCCTGGACCTATAATGAACCTGCCATCTGGTTTGAGTATACTCTGGACTCAGCCAGGCTGGCCAGGGAGAATAATTTATATACCGTCTACGTGACCAATGGCTACGCCACACCGGAGGCGCTGGATACCATCGGGCCTTACCTGGATGCCTGGCGTGTTGACATAAAAGGTTTTTCTGATGCCTTCTACCGCGAGCTGGCCAAGGTACCGCACTGGCGGGGGATACTTGAGGTTACCAGGAGAGCCAAAGACAAATGGAAGATGCACGTGGAGGTGGTGACCAACATCATCCCCACCATGAACGATGATGATGAGCAGCTTGAGGGTATTGCCCGCTGGATACGGGATGAACTGGGTGAACTAACCCCCTGGCACGTCACCAGGTTCTATCCCCATCACCACCTGATGCAACTGCCCCCCACCCCGATTGAAACTCTTGAGCATGCCTGTGATATCGGCAAGAGGGTGGGGCTTAAGTTTATTTATGCCGGTAATGTGCCCGGTCATCACAGTGAAAGTACCATCTGTTATTCCTGCGGGAAGACTAACGTGCAGAGGTCCGGCTACCACACGCAGTTGGTTGGTCTGGAAAGTTCCCTATGCCGGTTCTGCGGGGCGGAACTAAATTTCAGAACAGTACCGGCGAAGGAGGCGTGAGATGATTAGAAACCCGGTTGCCGCCGGCTCTTTTTATCCTGCCTCAGCGGCACAGATTGAGGCAATGATGGAACGGATGGTTGATGAGGATGTGGAGAAGCAGGATGTTATCGGCCTGGTTTCACCTCATGCCGGATATATTTACTCCGGGCCGGTGGCGGGTGCGGTTATCTCCAGAATTAATTTTAAGGATACCTTTATCATCATGGGGCCTAACCATACCGGAACCGGCAAGCCGTTCAGCATCATGACTGAGGGAACCTGGCGGACACCTATGGGCGATGTTAAAATTGATGCCGAACTGGGCAAGCAGCTGTTGAAATCATCCGATTTTCTACAGGAAGACCATCTGGCTCATCAGTATGAACACTCCATTGAAGTCCAGTTGCCCTTCTTGCAGTACTTTAAACCCGATATAAAGATAGTCCCAATTGTTCTGGCTCATGGCGGCAGTTCCGTTTATAAGGAACTGGGGAGAGAAATAGCCGCAGCTATTAAGGAACTGGATAGGGCAGCGGTGATTATGGCCAGTAGTGACATGACCCATTATGAGGCGCATGAGATGGCACACGAGAAAGACACCCAGGCAATAGAGGCAATTCTGGAGCTGGACGAGGACGAGCTGTTAAGGCGGGTTGATAAATTGGGTATTTCCATGTGTGGCTATGCCCCCACGGTAAGCTTGATCACTGCCGCCAAAGAACTGGGGGCAAGAGGGGCAGAACTGGTCAAATACCAGACCAGCGGTGATACCTCCGGCGATTATTCCAGTGTGGTCGGCTATGCGGGCATAATTATCAAGGCTATGGAAATGCACCCGCTGGTCAAGCTGGCTAAAGAAACGGTAGAGTCATATATCAGGGAGGGTAAAACTCCCAGTCCGGCGGAACTCACTCCGGAAATGAAAGAAAGGGCCGGTGTTTTCGTGTCAATTCACAAGCTTGGTGCCCTGCGGGGCTGCATTGGTACCTTTGAACCTGCTACCCCTAATGTTGCCGGGGAGGTTATTACTAACGCCATAAGCTCGGCTACCAGAGACCCGCGTTTCCCCCCGGTTACTACCGGCGAGCTTGACCAGCTCAGTTACAGTGTGGACGTGCTCACCCGCCCCGAGCCTGTGGATGATGAGAGCCTCTTAGACCCGCAGAAGTACGGGGTTATCGTCGAGGCGGGCTGGCGGCGTGGTCTGCTCCTTCCCGCACTTGAAGGGGTGGACAGCGTGGACTACCAGATTGATATCTGTCGGCAGAAAGCGGGCATCAGCCCCGATGAACCGGTAAAGCTTTATAGATTTGAGGTGAAGAGGTATAAGTAATGGGACATAGCTTCTCTTACCCAAAGAAGTAAGAAAGCAAATTATAAATATTTCAGGAGGTCAGTAATATGGGCTATCTTTCTCCCACACTGGCAGTAAGCGATATGAAAGAAACAATCACGTTTTACCGGGATTCCCTCAGCTTTAAGGTGGGCATGTGTTTCCCGGATGCCACTAATCCGGAGTATGCTGATCTCTCCAAAGACGGCATGGTGCTGATGTTTGTCCCGACTAAAAATGCGGGTATCAGCGAAGGGGAAAAATTAGGCATCGGCGTTAACCTCTATCTGCAGATTGACGGGGACATTGATGAGTATTACGATGAGCTAAAGAAGAAGGGAGTAAAAATAGCCGTCGATATTAAAGACGAACCCTACGGCATCAGGGACTTTGCCGTCACTGACCCTGATGGTTACCTGCTGACCTTTAATCAGGTTTCGCAGGTGGTTAAAAACTGCCTGAGTTGCGGTATGCCCATGATCAATACCGAAGATTACGGTGCCATGAATCCTGCCAATGTATACTGTGTGCACTGCTCAAAATCAGACGGCAGCCTGAAAAGCCGTGAAGAGGTGTATGAGGGCATGGTCAACTTTATGATGACATCTCAAAATATGGATAGGGCAACCGCCGAGGTAGCTGCCCGGGAGTATATGGCCGGGATGCCGGCCTGGAGCGGGTAAGTAACTTAACAGGGGTGTGCTATGGATATGTTCGAGCAACAGTCTGAAGAGCAGAGAGTGCAGGAAGCGCCGCTGGCGACCAGAATGAGACCCACCGGCCTGCATACCTTTGTCGGCCAGGAACACATCATCGGTAAAGGGCGCGTGCTGAGGAAAGCCATTGAATCTGACCGCATTCCGTCGATAATTCTGTGGGGTCCGCCCGGCTGTGGCAAGACCACACTGGCTTATATCATCGCCAACACTACCGGTGCCCATTTCAGTCCGGTAAGTGCCGTCAGCGCCAGTGTCGGTGACTTACGCCGCATTATCGAGGAAGCCAAAGAGCGGCGCAAGGTGCTCATGCAGAAGACTATCCTTTTTATTGATGAGATTCACCGCTTTAATAAAACGCAGCAGGACGTCGTCCTGCCCTATGTCGAGGACGGTACGGTTACCCTTATCGGTGCCACCACGGAGAACCCTTCCTTTGAGGTTACCTCTCCCCTTCTCTCCCGCTGCCGGGTGCTGCCGCTGAAGCCGCTCACCGAAGAGGAAATTCAGGTCATTATCCTCAGAGCGCTGAAGGACGGGCTGTACGGGCTGGGTGACTGGAAAGTGGAGCTGGAGCCTAACTCGCTCAGTCACCTTGTTGCCCGGTCCAACAATGATGCCCGTGTTGCCCTTAATGCGCTGGAGATGGCAGCAATGAGCACATTGCCTGATGCTGATGGCAGGCGCATTATCACTCTGCCCACCGTGGAGGATGCCCTGCAACACCGGGCGGTGCAGTATGATAAGGCGGGAGAACATCACTTTGATACTATTTCCGCCCTGCATAAATCGATGCGTGGTTCTGACCCGGATGCCTCCCTCTACTGGCTAGCCACAATGCTGGAAGCTGGGGAGGACCCGCTGTACGTCGCCCGCCGTCTGGTGCGTTTCGCCTCGGAGGACGTGGGTTTGGCGGACCCGCAGGCGCTGGTGATAGCCATGGCGGCACAGCAAGCGGTTCACTTTATCGGCATACCCGAGGGTAATCTGGCCTTGGCGGAAGCCGTAGTCTATCTGGCTACCGCCCCCAAGAGCAACTCTTTATATGAAGCGTACTCCCGGATACAGGAGGAGATTAAACAGGGTTCCGATGAGTCCGTGCCCCTGCCCCTGCGCAATCCAGTAACACCGCTAATGCAAGAGCTGGGTTATGGCGAAGGCTATAAATATGCCCATAACTACCCGGGACACTTCGTTGAGCAGCAAAACCTGCCTGATTCCCTTCAGAATAAGCAGTTTTATACCCCCGGTGACCAGGGGTATGAGAAGCAGGTTATGAACCGCCTTAAGTCATGGTGGCAGCAAAAGAAGAAAGCACTGGAAACAAAACAAACAGAAGATGAGGGAGAGGCAGAAGAGACAGGTGAAGGTGGAGGGGAGGGTTAGGCGCTTCTAATCCGGTAACCTACAGGGTGATATTCCGTGGGGTAACCCGGTGCTTTTCTGTGCTGATAATGGCAGCGATGTCTGCCACCGCCCGGTCAATTTCATCCTGTCTGTTAAACACTATGTAGTCGAAGATTGGCAGTTGCTTGATTTCCTCCTCCGCAGTTTTCTTACGCAGTTCCAGGGATTTGGCAGATTCCGTGCTGCGCTTTTCCAGCCTGGAGACGGCTTCTTCAATCAATGGCGGTGTCAGGAAAATGAAAACTGCCTGCGGCAGGATTTTCTTAATGGTGGCGGCTCCCTGAACGTCAACCTTGACGATAACATCCTGTCCTCGCTCCAGTGCTTGTTTGACCGGCTTGCGGGGTACTCCGTAGTAGTTATCGTAGACGGTTGCCCATTCTAGGAGTTCATTGCGGGCAATCATCTTGCGAAACTCCTGTTTTTCAATGAAGTGGTAGTCAACATCATCCACCTCATTTTCCCGCGGGGGGCGTGTGGTTACCGTAGTAATATGCTCAAAGGAGTAGTCTGATTCCTTCATCCGGTTGAGAACGACGTCTTTACCAGCACCGGAGAGTCCTGAGAGCACGATAAGCAGAGGTCTTGGCGTCTGACTGAATGGCGATTCGCCCTTACGTTTCATCTTTTTCTTCGCCTGATTCCGGTCTTAACGGCGGGTTTGACCGGCTTGTCTGTAGCCTGCCGGCAATGGTTTCTGGAGCGAGCGCCGCCAGGACGATATGACCGCTATCGGTAAAAATAACCGCCTTAGTTTTCCTGCCGCTGGTCATGTCAATGAGTAATCCCTTGTTTCTGCCTTCCTGGATAGTGCGCTTGGTAGGGGCTGAGTTTGGTGAAGCCATGGCGATAATCCTGTTCATGGCCAGGATATTGCCGAAACCGACGTGAACTAGCTCTGGGAACATATTACCCACCTCGTAAGATTATTTTTAACCGCTATCGGTCTTATTCCCTGCGCGTGGTATCTATCGAGCGGGTGGCTGGCTTATCAGGTTCTGAAAACCCCCGGGCTTGCCGGTTGGCAGTTTGGATAGTCCAGAACATAACCTAGCACTTGTTTGTTACTGTTGTCAAGGGCACTTTAAATCAGGCCTCCCGGTAAGATTGGGGTTTTTTTTTATTAAATTCAGGTCTAACCCCTTTTCAATTACTGAGCAGTGTGTTAGAATATACATGTCAGTAATTATTCAACGCTGTTCAACCCAGGCGGAGATTAAAATAGCCTTCTGGTGGTTAGAGCGGGGTAGAACCACCCGTTCCCATTTCGAACACGGAAGTGAAATGCTCCAGCGCAGACGATACTGAGGGGGCGACCCCTTGTGGAAAATATGCCACTGCCAGGAGGCTATAAAAAATTAGGAGCCTGATCAAAGCTATCTAAAATAACCTCGCCCTAAGTTCTTTACCTTTACTTGGTTTATGCTTTATAATTAACATAGTGGAGTGTTACAGTAAGTAGTTAAGGATGGGGGGAAATGGCTAGCAGATTTGAGAAGTTTTCCGAGCGGGCACGGCGAGTTCTCACCATAGCTCAGGAAGAAGCGCGGAACCTCAATCATAGTTATATCGGTACCGAGCATATCCTGTTGGGTCTGGTGCGTGAAGAGGAGGGGGTGGCCGCCAGGGTACTGACTAACCTGGGCGTGGGGCTGGGTAAAGTGCGCTCGGCTGTGGAATTTGTTATTGGCCGTGGGGAGAAGCCCAGTGCCGGTGAAACCGGCCTTACCCCTAGAGCGAAAAAGGTTATTGAACTGGCCATAGATGAAGCACGTCAGATGGGCCATAACTATATTGGCACGGAGCATCTGTTGCTGGGGTTGTTGCGTGAAGGTGAAGGAGTTGCCTCCAGTGTGCTGGATAGCTTTGGTATTACCCTGGAGCGGACCCGTGCTGAAATTACACATATTCTCAACCAGGGTACCGCCAAATCAAGAATTGCCCGTAGTGCCAGCCGCACCCCGGCTCTGGACCAGCTGGGGATTGACCTGACCGCTGCTGCCCGTGCAGAAAAGCTGGACCCGGTTATCGGGCGGTTTAAAGAGATAGAGCGGGTAATCCAGATACTCAGTCGCCGTACCAAGAATAATCCGGCGCTTATCGGTGAGCCGGGTGTTGGCAAGACAGCTATTGTGGAAGGCCTGGCGCACCGCATCGTGTCTGGAGATGTCCCGGAAACACTGGAAGAAAGGCGGCTGATCACGCTTGATATGGGGTCGCTGGTGGCTGGGACGAAGTACCGTGGTGAGTTTGAAGAGCGGTTAAAGAAGGTTATTGAAGAGATAAAAACGGCGGGCAACTGTATTCTCTTTATCGATGAGTTCCACACCATGGTTGGTGCCGGTGCCGCTGAGGGTGCGGTTGATGCGGCCAATATCCTCAAACCGTCGCTGGCGAGGGGGGAACTGCAGTGTATTGGCGCCACCACCCTTGATGATTACCGGAAGTATGTAGAGCGGGACGCCGCTCTGGAGCGCCGTTTTCAGCCGGTTCTGGTGGAAGAGCCTTCAGCAGATGATACCCTGGAGATTTTGCGGGGGGTGAAAGAGCGTTACGAGGAGCATCACCGCCTCAGCATAAGCGACGATGCCTTGAATTCTGCGGCCACACTGGCGGCGCGATATATACCTGACCGTTTTATGCCGGACAAGGCGATTGACCTGGTTGATGAGGCAGCCTCCAGAGTGAGGATAAAGCACCGGACTACGCCTATCAGTTTGAAGGAAGCCAGGCAACTGGCGGATAGCGTGCGCCGGGATAAGGATGCTGCACTGGCAGCCCAACAGTATGATTATGCTGCCGAAAAGCGTGAACAGGAGCTCCGGCTTGAGGAGAAGATCAAGAAACTGGAAGAGGAGTGGCGCAGTGAGCAGGAGAGTGAGAAGGTAGAAGTAACTGCCGAGGATATTGCGGAAGTAGTCAGCATGTGGACCGGAGTTCCGGTAGTACAGCTGGCTGATGATGAAACCAGTCACCTGCTCAATATGGAAGAAGCCCTGCATAAGCGTATTGTTGGACAGGATGAGGCGATCGTTACTATTTCCAAGGCAATACGGCGAGCCCGGGCCGGGCTCAAAGACCCCAGGCATCCTATCGGTAACTTTATCTTCCTTGGGCCGACCGGCGTGGGCAAGACCGAGCTGGTCAGGGCTCTTTCCGAGTTTATGTTTGGCAGTGAGGATACCCTCATCCGGCTTGATATGTCCGAGTTTATGGAGAAGTTTGCGGTATCCAGGTTGGTCGGGGCACCACCGGGGTATGTGGGCTATGAGGAAGGCGGGCAATTAACCGAGGCGGTGAGGCGTAAGTCTTACTGCTGCATCCTGCTCGATGAGATTGAAAAGGCGCACCCGGATGTCTTCAACCTGTTGCTCCAGATATTTGATGACGGGCATCTGACTGATGCCAAGGGCCGCCGCGTTGACTTCCGCAATAGCATCATTATCATGACCAGCAATATCGGCGCTGAGCTTATCCGCAAGGGGACTACGCTGGGATTTGCCTCTCGTAGTGATGAAGCCAAGACCCGTGAGCAGTCCTACGAGCGGATGAAGGATAACCTGCTTAATGAGTTGAAGAAGGCTTTTCGTCCTGAATTTCTTAACCGGGTTGATGCCACTGTTGTCTTCCATTCACTGGCCAAGGAGCAAATACGTGCTATAGTTGATTTGATGCTGGGTACGGTGAATCAGCAGTTGGGCGAGAAGGATATCAAGCTGGAGGTAACTGACGCCGCCAAGGATTTCCTCGGGGAAAAGGGTTATGATGAGGTCTTCGGGGCTCGGCCGCTGCGCCGGGTGATTCAGAATATGATTGAAGACAAGCTTTCCGAGGACTTGCTGCGTGGCAAGTTCAGTTCCGGGGATACCATTATCGTTGACCTGGAGGGGGAGGAGATTGTCGTGCGCCCGACAGCCGTAGGTGCCCTGCTGGGAGATGACAAATAACTAAGAATAAGATATAATAACCCTGTTTTGTATTTAGGGCGATGTAGACTAGAGTTAGTCCACCGCCCTTTTCATTAGCCAGGAGAGGAAGGGACTTTAAGTGGCTCAAGAGATTGTAGAAATCCCGATAACCGGTAAAATAGTCAGTGTCAATGTCAGTGAGGGGGATGAGGTCAGGGAAGGGGATGTTCTCTGTGTACTGGAGTCTATGAAGATGGAAAATCCTATTCTGGCTCCACTGGACGGCAGTATCACCAAAGTGGGAGTTGTCGCCGAGCAGGTGGTCAAACCCGGTGATGTCGTTGCCGTTATCGAGTTCTAGGAAGGGTGGTTAGTACGGGATGTATGACAGCCCGGTTATCTTTGCTTTAATCACCTATGGTCTGACCATTGTTATTGCCCTGGTGGTGGCTGGAATAATTATGCTTATCGGCTGGGCGGTAAAATCCCGGGGGCAAAAGGCTGCGGAGGAGGAGTAAAGGATGCTGGCCCAGTTTTTTCAAATCTTTCAGGGAGTATATACGCTCTTTACGGCTGAGCCGCTGGTCAGCGGGGCCCGTCTTTTCCTCATCGCCCTGGCTTTTCTGCTGATTTATCTGGGTTACCGCAGGATACTGGAGCCTCTGATGATGATACCTATGGGTATCGGCATGCTGGGGGTAAATGCGGGAGTGTTGATACTCTCCGCCGCGGAACACGGGACTCTGTTCCTGGCACCAATGGCCGCCGATGTAGAGCAGGTTATGTACGCCCTGCAGGTGAACTTTCTCCAGCCGATATACAACTATACCTTCAGTAATGGCCTGATAGCCTGCTTTGTCTTCATGGGTATCGGCGCTATCACCGATATTGATTATTTCATGGCCAAGCCCATAATGAGCCTGGTGATAGCCGTGTTTGCGGAGCTGGGGACTATCGCCACCTTACCCATAGCTACCGCCGTTGGCCTTGAAGTCAACGAGGCTGCCGCGATTGCCCTGGTGGGCGGCGCTGACGGGCCGATGGTTCTCTATGGTTCCATTATGCTGGCCAGGCACTTGTTTGTGCCTATAACTATCATTGCCTATCTTTATCTGAGTTTAACGTATGCCGGCTATCCTTATTTGATAAAGCTGATGATACCCCGCCGGCTCAGGGCGGTAAAAATGAACCCTGCCGAGATTAAACGGGTGCCGTCCCAGCAGAAATTTGCCTTTACCATTGTTACTGTCGCCGTGCTTTCACTGCTGTTTCCCGTGGCGGCTCCGCTTTATGCCTCTTTCTTTGTCGGTCTGGCCATCAAAGAGCTAGGCATTACCCGCTATATCGAGTTCCTTTCCGGGCCGCTACTGTACGGGGCAACCTTCTTCCTCGCCTTTACTCTGGGCGCTCTGCTTGAAGCCAATACAATACTTGACCCGGTGGTTCTCAAGCTGCTCATTCTGGGGATTATCGCCCTGCTCCTCTCCGGCATCGGCGGGATTATTGGCGGTATGGTATTCTACAAGTTCAGCAAGGGCAAGTTTAACCCCATAATTGGCATTGCCGGGGTTTCCTGTGTGCCCACCACCGCCAAGGTTGCCCAGCATGCCGCCTATGAGGCGAACAAGATGAACATGATTCTCCCCTACGCTCTGGGGCCGAATGTCGCCGGAGTCATTACCACTTCAATCATTACCGGCATTTACGTATCCGCTTTCGGGATTCTTTCTTAAATTTTAGGGTCTCTTCTTCCCCTTGCCTTATCGGGCAAAATCAGGTAAAGTCAACCTGTGAGTAAGTCGGATAAATCGGGCAGCCGGACTATTTTTGTCTGTCAGCAATGCGGTAAAGAAAGCCTGAAGTGGTTGGGGCGCTGCCCGGACTGCCAGCAGTGGAACAGCTTTGTGGAAACGGTGGTTACATCTCCGGCCACCCCGTCCCGTCCGGCTTCGCTGGTTATCCCGCCCCGGGAGCTCTCTCAAATAGCTGATGAGTCGGTGAGCCGTTTGCCATTGCCTCTGGATGAATTCAGCCGTGTGCTGGGTGGGGGGCTGGTACCGGGCTCAATAGTACTTATCAGCGGTGACCCTGGTATTGGTAAGTCTACCCTGCTGTTACAGATTTCGGCTTTGGTGGCACAGGCGGGGGGCAGGGTGGTCTATGTTTCTGGCGAGGAGACGTTACATCAGATTAAGCTCCGCTCCCGGCGTCTGGGGATAGGGGGGGAAGGTCTTTACCTGCTGGCGGAGACTGACCTTGAGGTTATTCTGAACCAGTTAGAGCAGCTATCACCGGCTCTGGTGGTGGTTGACTCCATTCAGACAGTTTACTTTCCCGATCTTGGGGCGGCCTCCGGGGATTGTCGGCGAGGTGCGGGACTGTGCCCAGAGATTGATGCAATGGGCCAAGCACAGTGCTGTGCCGGTTGTTGTCACCGGCCATGTAACCAAGGAAGGTGCCATTGCCGGCCCCCGTGTCCTGGAGCACGTTGTTGATGTCGTGCTATACCTTGAGGGTGAGACATTCAGCGCCTACCGTCTCCTCCGTTCGGTGAAGAACCGCTTCGGCTCGACCAATGAGGTGGGCGTCTTTGAGATGAAGGAGCAGGGACTGGTCGAAGTGGCTAATCCCTCACAGGCTTTCCTGTCGCAGCGGGGGAGTGAAGCCATTGGCTCGGCGGTGGTGCCCACTATTGAGGGCAGCCGTCCGTTGCTGGTGGAGATACAGGCGCTTACCAATCCCACCAGCTTTGGACTGCCCCGGCGCACTGCTAACGGCGTTGACTTCAACAGGCTGCTGATGATTACCGCCGTACTGACCAGGCGGCTCGGTTTGAAGCTGGGTAATCAGGATATCATGGTTAATGTTACCGGCGGGCTCAGGGTTGGCGAGCCGGCAGCGGACCTGGGCATCGCCCTGGCCATTGCCTCCAGCTTCCGTGACCTGGGGGTTGACCCGGCGCTGGCGGCGGTGGGGGAGATAGGGTTGAGTGGTGAACTGAGGGCGGTCTCTCAACCGGACAGAAGGGTAGCTGAAGCGGCGCGGCTTGGCTTCAAGCGCTGTATGGTGCCGGGAGTCGGCTCTAAAGCGCCGGCTACCAGGGGTATTGAGGTTGTTTCCGTCAGTAGCTTGCGGGAGGCAATAGAGGCGGGTCTCGTGCGACAAAAGCCGGTTTCTAAGCGTATAACGGAACGCAGCAGATAATACGTAATATTTCCCTGCCGTTATTGGTAATACAATGTTGCTCATCAGGTGGGATAAAGATTACGTCTCCCTCTCTAACTGTCTTCTCTTCCTGTTCGCCTTCCACTATCCCCTGACCGGATAGTATGAATATTTCATGTTCAAATGGATGGTTGTGGGATGATGTTGATTTCTCCGGCTCAAATTCGATGACACGCATGCGAAAGGTTGGTGCTCCATCAGCGCCGGTAATAACCTCACGCAAGGTTACACCCGGCAGGGGTTCTCTAGGTTCTACGTCAGTATAATAGCAAACTTTCATACTGGCTCCCTCCTTAAAGTCAAACACATTATATCAGATAGAAGCCATAACTTATGCATTCCGGCCTCTTATTTTCTGCGTGGTAGATATATTCCCGTTTTTAATTTATAATTTAGCTGGTGTTCTATGGATAGAAAGCGGAAAGTGGGTGCGGTGATTGTGGCGGCGGGGGAGAGCCGGCGGATGGAGGGCATTGACAAGCTGATGGCTCAGCTTGGTGGTATGCCCCTGTTAGTTCGTGCCACTCGCCCCTTTCAGCAATGCCGCCTGGTCGATCAGATTGTGGTGGTGGTAAGCAGTGAGAACCGGGCGCGCTGCCGTCACCTGGTAACCGGCGGGGAATGGTCCAAGGTGAGCGATGTCTGCCTCGGCGGCAGGCGGCGCCAGGATTCGGTGGCAGAGGGCCTGAAGCGACTGGACGGGTGCGACTGGGTAATAATACATGACGGTGCCCGGCCGCTGGTAACCGTTGAGCTTATTGAACGGGGAGTGGCTGCAGTTGAAGAGACCGGGGCGGCGGCCGCTGCTGTGCCGGTGAAAGATACCATTAAGGTGGTTGGGGATGACGGACTTGTCCGGCAGACGCCGCCACGCCGGGATTTATGGGCAGTACAGACGCCGCAGGTATTCCGTGCCGATATCATAACCGAAGCCTGCCGGAAGATGGAAGACGATGTCACCGATGATGCCTCTCTGGTGGAGCAACTGGGTTATAAGGTTAAACTCTACATGGGCTCTTATGATAATATAAAGATAACCACGCCGAATGACCTGGCTCTGGCCAGGGTCTTATTGCCGGGGCAGGGCAGCTGAGATGCGTGTCGGTATTGGCTATGATGTCCATCCCTTGGTGACGGGGCGCAAACTGGTTTTAGGCGGGATTGAACTGCCCTTTGAGCGGGGGCTTGATGGCTGGAGTGATGCCGATGTATTGACCCATGCCATTATCGATGCCCTCTTGGGGGCAGCGGCATTGGGGGATATTGGCAGTCATTTCCCGCCCGGCGAGCCGGAGTATGAAGGTATTTCCAGCCTGACGCTACTGAAAAGAACGAGAGAAAAACTGGCGGGGGGTGGCTGGCGGGTGGTTAATGTCGATGCCACCGTAGTGGCGGAGAAACCCAGAATAAGGGATTTTGTTGACCGGATGCGTGAGCAACTAAGCAAAACACTGGGCATCAGTGTCAGCCAGGTCAGCGTTAAAGCCAGCACCGCCAACCGGCTGGGCATGATTGGCAGGGAAGAAGGTATCGCGGCCCTGGCCGTAGCTTTAATAGAAGGCGGTAATGATGAAGTTATTTAATACTCTCTCCGGACAGAAAGAAGAATTCTTACCCCAGGGCGACACGGTCAAGATGTATGTCTGTGGCGTGACGCCATATTCGGACGCTCACCTGGGGCACGCCATGAGCTCTATTATCTTTGACGTCATCCGGCGTTACCTGAAGTATCGGGGCTATAACGTCAGGTACGTGCAGAATGTTACCGATATTGACGATAAGATTATTGACCGGGCTAACCAGCGCGGCATCTCTGCAGAGAAACTGGCGGAGGAATTTACCCGAAGCTATCAAGACGACATGAAAGCACTGAATGTCGCGCCGGCTGATGTTATCCCCCGCGCCACGGAAGTGATTCCAGACATGATTAAGGTAATACAGGGCTTGATTGACAAGGGGTATGCCTACCCGGCTCAGGGCAGCGTTTACTTCCGGGTGAGAAACGTGCCCGATTACGGTAAGCTGTCTCACCGTAGCCTGGACTCCATGAGGACCGGGTCTGGCTGTGAACTGGGGAAGGAGAAGGAAGACCCGATGGACTTCGTTCTGTGGAAGGCATCCAAGCCGGGCGAGCCGTCATGGACGAGTCCCTGGGGGTTGGGGAGGCCGGGCTGGCATATCGAATGCAGTGTGATGTCATGGAAGTACCTTGGCGAGACCATTGACATCCACGGCGGCGGGCAGGACTTGATTTTCCCCCACCACGAGAACGAGATAGCCCAGTCGGAGAGCTTTACCGGCGTCAAGCCGTTCGTCAGGTACTGGCTGCACAACGGCATGGTGCAGCTGGGCGAAGAAAAAATGAGCAAGTCCCTGGGCAACCTGATTACCGTTAAGGAAGCCCTGGAGAAATACGGCCCTGACGCCATCCGCATCTTTGTGCTCAACTCCCATTACCGCAGCCCGCTGACCTACACCGAGGAGGTGGTGATGGCGGCGGAGAGGGGGGCCGAGAGATTACGGCGTGTGATGGCGATAAATGACCAAAATACAGCATCCAAAGAAGCACTTGACGCCGAGCCTTACCGCCAGCGCTTCATTGAGGCGATGGATGATGATTTCAATACCCCGCAGGCATTGGCCAGCCTCTTTGATTTAGCCAGGGCGATAAACCAGGCTGACGAGTCGGGGCTTAGTTTTGTAGCAGCTCAAAGCGTTCTCTCTGGACTTGCACGTGATATTCTTGGTTTAAAACAAAGAGATGTTATTATGAATGTACCAACAGCCTCAGCTACTATTCGTGGACTAGAGCCGACTGTAGAAGCTACAGCCATACCTGAAGAGGTAGAAGCTACAGCTATACCTGAAGAGGTAGAAGCTACAGCCATACCTAATACGGTTGATGCTCGTGTCAATCGTATCATTGAAGAGCGCACTAATTGCCGGAAAGCCAAAGATTACCAGCGGGCTGATGAAATACGAAATAAGCTAGCTGAGATTGGAGTCACTTTGGAAGATACCAGGGAAGATACCAAGGCAACCTTCAAACCAGTGCCATCTGTGGAATCTCTTGACAACCTCATGAGGGAACTCGGCATTGATTTTCAAGATACAACCGCAGAAGATGGTTAATAAAAAGCCCCGGGAGGTAAGATATGTGGCAGAATATCGCCCTTATCCTGATGGGTATTGGCATACTGGCGCTCATCGGCTGGAGCGCTGAAGCCTTTTTCATGTCCGGTGAGATTCCTCTGCTGGTACGCATCGCCGTCGGCGCCATCGGAGCGGGTATATTGATTCTCATCGGGATTGCCATCAAGGACCGCATCGCCAGGGCAAAAACGGAGAATTTCAAGGAGGTTGAAAGATGATTGTTACCACCTCGGCGGAGATAGAGGGCCAAAGAATTAAAAAGACCGTGGGGTTAGTTAAAGGCAGTACCATACGCGCCCGGCATCTGGGTAAGGACATTATGGCTGGATTAAGGGGAATGGTGGGTGGTGAGATAAGCGAATATACCAAGATGATGGCCGAAGCAAGAGAAGAAGCCCTGCAGAGAATGATTGAGAATGCGGAGAAGCAAGGGGCCAATGCCGTGGTAAGTATGCGCTTCGGCACCTCAATGATAATGCAGAACGCGGCTGAGGTGCTGGCTTACGGGACCGGTGTGGTAGTAGAGTAGGAAATATGCAACCTCTTTTTCTATGGAAGATTACCGGTGAGGTTGACTCGCTGACATTCAGATTAATGAAACGGTGATGAGGTCTATCCCTTACCGATACGGAAGACCTTGGTACCGCAGTTAGGGCAGGTGCCCTGCGTTGCTGTCTTATTGTTCTTCAAGGTGATTTCTTGCGGGTTCTGAACTTCTACCTTTTTTCGGCACTTCATACAATAGGCTTCCATTGTTAAGGCCCTCCTTTTCCCTGTCTGCTCAGCAGGTTAACAGATGGTTGAGCGTTTGTCAATGCTGCCCAAGCGTAAAACGGGCAATGAACCGGCTACCTGTTGATTAAAGCCTCATTCTTACCTCGTCTCCCACGCTGGCATTTAGATGGACGCTGGCATTGCCGTCCCTCCAGGCGACTTCCAGAAAATCGCTGCTGCCAATAAGTGCCTGAAGCTCTTTACCCTCACCGTAAGTGCTGCTTACCCCGTGAATTCTCCGGTTGCCAACTTCAATTGTGATTGGCTGGCCGGTGCGGGGTAAATCGGAACTCCTGATATCCGTGATCAGGTTGCCGAAATTATCAATGTGCTGGATATGCCCTGAGATGGTGCCCTCTGCTGTTTGCCGTGGACGTAATACGGGCAGGGCCGTTAATGAATTTATTGCCTCCCCGAAGGCGGTCAGCGGTCTACCCAGGGAAAGGTGAGCGGCGACTGGCGCGAAGATGTCCCGTCCGTGGAAGGTGGGGCTGACCGGGAGCCGCCAGAACTCCGGATTGCTGATAGTCACCGCCTCCAGGCCGGGCCCCAGTTTCACCTGCTCACCGTAGCTTTCGAGGGGGGTGACAGATGGCTGGATGATATGGCTCAGGACACCGTTATCGGGAGCGATGAAATCGGCTGAGGGTGTTCTCAGTATGACGGCCCTTCGCCCGGTGCCCACACCAGGGTCAACCACTGCCAGATGGATAGTGCCTGGTGGAAAGGACTTATATGCTGTGCTCAATACAAAGGCAGCCTGACGGACATTTTGCGGCTTAATTACATGGCTGACGTCAACCAATCTGGCGGCCGGGTTGATACTGAGTATCACTCCCTTCATGGCTGCGACATAGCTATCCGCCAGTCCGAAATCAGTCGTCAGGGTTATTATGGCAGCCATGATGTTTTTTACAGCGGGCTAAACTCCCAGCCAGACTGTGACCATGGAGATAAGGACGAAGATAATTACCAGAGCGATGGTAAGCTGGAACAGTGTTTTTTCCACGCCGCGCTTGGTGCGGAAGACGGTATCAGACTGTCCAAAAATACCCCCCAAACCACCGCCCCGCACCTGGAGCAGGGCAGCTATTATCAGGGCAATAGCCACCACTATCTGTGCCACGTTTAAGTAAGTTTGCATCCTCTTCTAACTCCCCCCGAATTTAGGCTACCTGAGCTTCTTTTCCAGTAAATCATTCACCAGCCTGGGATTGGCACGGCCTTTCGTTAGCTTCATCACCTGCCCCACCAGAAACTTAAGTGCCTGCTCCTTCCCCGCCTTATAATCAGCCACAGGCTGGGCATTTGATTGTATCACTTCCAGGACGGCTCCTTCAAGCTCGGCGCTGTCACTTATCTGGCTGAGACCCTTCTCGTTAATGATGGCGGCAGCTTCTTGGCCGGTTTGGTACATCTCTTCAAGTACCGCTTTGGCGGTGGCCGTATTGATGGCAGTATGGGCAGAGTTTATCAGCTCGCAGAGTTTCCTGGGGCTGACCCTTTCACTGAATTCGCTTATGGTGATATTATTGGCGTTGATAATACGGCTGACTTCACCCAGAATCCAGTTGCTCACCTCCTTGGCATCTTTATCCTTCGTCATTTTCTGATAAGCTTCAGTGGTGAGCGCCTCCTCGAAATAATCAGCCACATCCTTGGATCCGGTTAGCAGGCCGGCATCATAGGGTGGCAGTCCGTATTCCGTCATAAAACGGGTACGCCTGTCTTCAGGAAGTTCCGGCAGTCTGGCCTTTATTTCATCTACCCAATCGCGGCTGATGACCAGTGGCGGCAGGTCCGGTTCCGGGAAGTAGCGGTAGTCATGGGCGTACTCCTTGCTGCGCTGGGAAACGGTTTTACCCTTGTTTTCCAGCCAGCCTCTCGTTTCCTGGAAGAGCTTTTTACCTTCGGCAGCTGCCTTGCGCTGCCGCCGGGCTTCATAGTCGAGCGCCTGATATACCGCCTTGAAGCTGTTCATATTTTTCACTTCAACCTTGGCCAGAGGTTCCGCGCTGTTTACGGGGCGGATGCTGATGTTGGCGTCACAGCGGAAGCTGCCTTCTTCCATATTTCCGGTGGACACTCCCAGGTACTGGAGGATGCTGCGCAGCTTGATAAGGTACTGGCGGGCTTCCTCTGATGAGCGAAGGTCAGGTTCGCCGACGACTTCCATGAGCGGCACCCCGGAGCGGTTAACATCTACCAGGCTGTAGTCATCGCCGTCAGCTGAATTGCGGTGCAGCAGCTTGGCGACGTCCTCTTCCATGTGAACACGAGTGATGCCTATCTTTTTCTTTTCGCCATTAACTTCAATGATGAGTGAGCCATGATGCCCGATGGGGGCGTCATACTGGGAAATCTGGTAACCCTTCATAAGGTCAGGGTAGGGGTAATTCTTGCGGTCAAACTTGGTGTATTCAGAAATGGTGCAGTTAAGCGCCAGTGCCGTCATGATGGTGTATTCCACAGCCCGCCGGTTTATTACCGGCAGTACACCTGGTAAAGCAAGGCAAACCGGGCAGACGTGAGTATTAGGCGGTGTACTGGCGTAATCAGCGCTGCACCCGCAGAACATCTTGCTTTTGGTTAGCAACTGGGCGTGGACTTCCAGCCCGATAATCGTTTCAAAATCCATAGCCTGTCCTTCCAGGATAACGTTCTCAGTATAGCAACAAAAGACAGTAGCTGACAAGGCGGACGAGGCTGGGGCAGGATGAAATAATCCCGGATGTGCTATAATTACTTGTTGGAGGGGGCCGTAGTTCAATCGGGAGAACGCCTGCTTTGCAAGCAGGAGGTAGGGGGTTCGAATCCCCCCGGCTCCACCAGGTTTACAATAGGCAGAACTAAATTATTATTTCGTTCTCCGGTGGCACCGGCAATTTGTATTCTACCGTTACCTTGTCAGAATCTATAACTATCTTCCTCACAAAAGAGCGTAAAATGGTTTTGTGCTTAGCGCTATCAGCTTCGTCAATCCGGGCTTTGAGATTATCAACGTAATCCTTTATCGCGTTCACATCCAGCACGCGGAAATGCTGAAGTATGGAATCAACTTCGGCTTGAATCCCGGGTTCATTTAGCTGGTCTTTCTGCAACTTGAGTTCCTTGATGCGCGGCGAAAGTTCATCTATCGACACCTGTCCCGCCTGATGGCATCATACGGCCTTCCAGGCCTGGTATCGATATCATCTATCCGGTTCCCGGGTACGCATCACTCTTATCACCAAAGTAGTAGCGAGCAAGGTCATGGGTCTTCATAATCAGGTGAGTATAATTATTGGCTGTTATATAAAATAAACAGGGGAGATAAGTAACCATAGAATAATCAAACTTGACAATAATTCTTTGTTTTGTTAATATATTCAGAGTATTCTCCGTCTAGCTGTTCCAGAAGCGTTTCTTCCTCAATCTGGATCCTTTTTAACAGAAAAAAGACTCCTAGAAGAATAAACATGAGCCCACGAAGACTCATGGTAATCAATACTATACCAAAATTTCTCGCAATCTCTCCAAGATAAAGGGGATGACGTATA
>CAYOKF010000005.1:0-20215 GCA_964404475.1 uncultured Dehalococcoidaceae bacterium
ATACCTTCTCTTTGTGCCATTAACTACCCCCTTTTTATTTTTACGGGTAATTGTTACGTTAGACCAGGTATTATCTTCTCATATATGAAAGGCTAATTTTTGTGATCAGCCACGCGATTTCAGGCACACCGGCTATAGTATCAATTACATGCTGAGATAATATAAACCTCCCAGGATTTTCCCACTTTCTACACAATCAACTTTTATCAACCAGCACAGGCACAAGGCCACCATCAAAAAGACACAACTAAACTATCAGGCCAGTCCTTTAAGATAATCACGCCAGGCTTGCTATCTATAAAAGAGATTACCAGAATGAAGCCGGATAGGTGATGTCTATCGCCCGCTTGGGGCACTCCATCCAGCAGATGCCGCAGTGCCAGCACTCATATTCATAAGCCACCACTGGAATATCCTTTTCTTCGTCCCAGGCAAAAACATCCAGGGGACACAGGTCATAGCATCTGCCACATCCGATACATTTTTTATATTCGATTTTCGCCGGCATCTTATCTCTCCTCCTTGTGATCATCCGGTAAGGCCATTGGTGCCCGTTTCCTGAACTCGATAACCGACTTGCCATTTTCCAGTCGCTGGAAAAGAAGCATATCATCCAGTGACGGATCCGCCTCCGGGTAATCGAGCCTGGTGTGGGCCATCCTTGTCTCTTTTCTTTCCAGGCAAGCCTGGATGTGCAGCTCAGCTATATCCATTACGTTGCGGACTTCCAGAGCCCTCATCAGGTAATGAGGATTTTTGGCCACCAGTTGAGGCAGAAACTCCCTTTTTAGTGAACCAAGCCGCCTCAGTCCTTCGCGCAATCTACCTTCGGCTCTGGCCACGCCTACATATCGATCGCATATATAGCGAACGGCACTCTCCAGCTCCATTGGCTCCGTGCCATCCTTAACACCCAATGGTGCCAAAGAAATCTGCTTCAGACTCTCTACTCTGGCTTCGTCAATGACCGGTTCGCTAGCTTTATTAACGAATTCATGTATGCTATCACCAACAAGGAAGCCGCTGGCAGCGGCGTTAGCGACATCGTGATTGCCAGCCATGCAATCGCCGACGGCATATAGACCCGGCAACGAAGACATGAAGTCAGCATCCAAATATATACCGGGCTCGACATGAAGCTGGTTAACTCTGTTATCCATTGTCTCATACCAGTGAGTCCTGGGATTGAAGCCCCGGTCCTCAGCTATCTTGAATGACACCAGCCTCTCATCGACAAAGGCTACCTCCACCCTCTTCTGATAGTCATCAGGCAGATGTTCCAGGCTGATGTAGCGTGGCTCATCTCGGCCCTGCCTCTGAATTTCAGCGAACCGGCGGCTCCTGAAGCCAGGACGACCTATCGTTTCTTCTCCGTCCCAGGTAAGCCGCTTGGCGGGGATTCCTTCATTACCGTGGTTGCCGAAGGACATTACCTTATCATCACGGAATCTGCCGCCTCTCTCCGCCTGTTCCATACTGGATAACTCGGCACCGGCCCGGTAGGCCATCGCCCAGCCATCTCCGGAAACTGACGACGGGCACCAGTGATAATTGAACTTGTACTTCCAGGGGAGAGGCGTCTCAGGATTAATAACGCGGGAGCAAGCCGCAGTGGCAATTACCACAGCTTTTGACTTGATTACGATAAATTCTCCGGTGCGGGTGTCTATGGCGGTAGCACCGGTGACCACACCGTTATTGGTGAGCAGGTCAACCACCATTGTTCTCTCAAGTACGTTCACTCCCCTCTTCCTTACCCCTGCCGCCATCTCCGGCTTGACGTTCTGCCAGTGCACCCTGAGAAACGGACCTTCGTGGTGACAGTCACATGGACGGCGTTCACCATCGGTCCATCTCATGGTGACACCGAGTTTCTCCAGCTCCTCTACTGCCCACATCCCGTTGGCGTACTGCCGGTAAAAGCGGGTCGGGTCTGCCCACGGCGCGGCGCCATAGGCAAACCCTGGTGAAAAACTGTCTATATACCCCTGCCATTCTTTCGGTGTCATGCCGCGCGGGAAGGCGCCACCGTAGTGGTCGATACCTTCAGCAGCACTACCGCTCCGGTCAGTCTTTGCCTTCTCGGCGAGGGTTACCTTCAAGCCGTGTTCTGCCGCCTTGGCGGCGGCCGGGCAGCCGGCGATTCCCCCGCCGACTACCAGCACGTCGGTCTCCACAATCCTGTCAGCAATCTTCTCTAAAGCCATTATCAACCCCCTTCTTTTATTCTGCTTGTAACCACAATGAAAATGGCACTGTCGGTAACAATTCTATCATCACTCCCAGTGCCACTATCAGCCATACTCTTTGACGTCAGCCAATAACGCAGATACATTACTTCTGAAATTCTTTCCCATATTGGGATTGTTCAGTATATTACTGCACTAACACTTTGTCAATAAGTAACTAGTAATGCAGAGTCCACCAGCCGTACTCCAGCCAGAAAGAAACACCTGTCACTAGGTCTCAGGAGGAGGCTTACGCACAAAATCCCTGGTGAGGGTAGCATGAGCCTTTTTCAAAAGCTCGGGAATCTCCAGTTGCGCCGGGCAGTGCTCCATACACGATTGACAGCCGGTACACCCGGGAACCTTGTCCACATAGCCGAAGCGGTGGTAGCTATCCTTGGCGTATAATGTCAGGCCGTACTGGTCATGAAAAGCTTGCAGGCGAAACACTTCCGGGATGTTTATCCCCTCCGGACATTCAGGCACACAGTAGCCACAACCCTGACAGAAGGTGAAGCCCAATCCCTCCGCCTTCTCCCGAAGTACCGCTACCTCCTCAGCACTCATGTTCTGCGGCTCATAGCCCAGAGGGACATTCGCCTCCACCTCATCGAGACTGCCCATACCCGGTATCACCGTGTGAATTAACGGGTTGCTCAGCACAAAGCGGAGTGCTGCCTCGGCAGTAGTTATAGCCCGGTCAGCTACCTGGAACTTGACTGCCTCCGACGGTATCCCCAGAGCGCCCCCGACTAAAGGTTTCATCACTGATACGCCGATATCCATCTCTTCCGTCAGGGGAAAGAGCTCATTGGCAGCATCGGTATTGGTCAGATTATAAGAAGCGAGGACTACGTCAAACACCCCGGTCTTAATCGCTGATACCAGCACCGGGTTGTTGTGACCGCTGATGCCAATATATCTGATTTTGCCGGCATCCCGGGCTTCCCGGAAGGCTTCGATAGCCCCCCCCTGACCCAGCGCCCACCTCAGGTCATCTTCCGTATCCACGCCGTGGGTATACATCAAGTCAACACAGTCCAGCCCAAGACGCTGCAAACTCTCATCAATGTGTTTTGCCGCATCTTCTTTGGAACGCCGCATCGTCTTGGTAGCGATAAAGAGTCCATCACGTTTTCCTTTAATGGCCGCCCCGATTTTAATCTCGCTGTCAGCATAGATACGGGCGGTATCTATGTAATTGACACCCATCTCCAGTGCCCGCTGTACTACGGCCACAGCATCATTCATGTTCTTGCCCTCTATCGGGATACCACCAAAACCTACCACTGAAGCCTGAAAATTGGTCCGTCCTAACCTTCGTCTGAGCATAGCCTTACCTCCAATCATCTCATTAAAACAAACCACATAATAAGGAAATCGCAGATTACCCTTAGCTATGTTGGCTATATTAGTCCGTATGCTCTCTGGCTGTCAAGACCGCCACTTATGCTATAATGTTCTACAATGCCGGACTGCGGACAAAATAAGGCTTCAGGGGTATTCACCGAGAACCGTAATTTTAGCGAGTTTTTTCCTGTTAAACATAAATATATTATTCTTTTCTGTGCTGCGGCTTTCTTCTTCTGGGCTGCCCTTTACCTCTACGTACCCATCCTGCCGGTTTACGCCCGTTCGCTCGGCGCCAACCTGTCCATGGTTGGTACTGTGATTGCCTCTTATGCCCTACCCCAGCTGCTCTTCCGCATACCGGCAGGCATCTTTTTCGATGCTATCAAGCGGCGAAAACTGCTGATAGCCGGAGGTATCCTGACAACTTCCGTGGGTGCGTTAGCACTGGGGCTGGCACCAAATCTGTGGCTTCTTTTCCTGGCCCGGGCTATTACCGGTCTGGGCGCCGTTTTCTGGGTTACCATCATTGTCTACTTTGCCGCCTACTACCCTCAACAGGATTCGCAGCGAGCTATCGGCATTATTAGTTTCGTGCAAGGGGCGGCGATTGTGACGGCTACTGCCTGCGGCGGAGTAATTGCCGAGGCACTGGGTTTTGGTTACACATTCTGGGTGGCTGCTTTTCTCGGGGTTATCTCGCTGATCGCCCTGATAGCTACTCCCCAACCACCCGTAACCAGGGGAGAACCAGTCTCACCGGTCTCATGGCAGCGCTTCAAGGGGGTAGCCACTTTTTCGCCATTACTTATGGTTTCCCTCATGGGCATTCTGGTACATTTTGCTAACTTTGCCGTTATCTTTGGCTTTATCCCGATATATGCCACTCAAATTGGCGCCTCAAGCACCGACCTTGGCATTGTCAGCATGCTATCTCTAGCCACATCAGCCGTCGCAGCATTAACTGTGGCACCCACCGCCAGGCGCCTTGGTAACTCTTTTACGATACTGGCAGGAGCGATATTGATGGGAGTAGCTATCTTGATCATTCCCCTGGTGCATAACGTGCACCTTCTCGAAGCAGTGATGGTAATTAACGGACTGGGCACCGGTATCTTGCGCACGATTTTGATGTCTATGTGCGTCCAGGGTATACCACCGGAGCAACGGGCAACTGCCATGGGATTCTATCAGGCAGTATATTCTGCGGGAATGCTACTGGGCCCGCTGATTTCCGGTTACCTGGCGGATAGCCTGGGACTAGCCGCTGTTTTTTACCTGTCGGCCTCCTTCAGCCTGATTATAGCCGTTATGGCTTATCTGCCGGTACTGACCAGGAGTCCGGAACTTAAAATATGAAACATTATGTCAATCTATATACTCCAGCCACTTATCGAATACGAAACGGATTTGCCTTTTAAGCGTATCTGAGTATAATGAATAACATGTACGAGCTTAGCACCGGAGAACTATTCACTTCCCTTACCGGCTTCTCATCACCCGTGGACGAATACCGGGCTGCCTTTGCGGACAGAGCGCAGATTTTCCTTAATTACTACACCTTCCCGCATGGCGAGACACAGAAAGCCACCTTAACCAGGGGCGAGTTCTGGGACCTGGCATGTTCGGCGGCCGCCTGTCTCGTTGACCAGGGTACCGCCAAAGGCGACCGCATAGTGCACGGATTTTCAGCTAATAATTTATACGACCTGGTATTCAGGCTGGCGGCCGTCCTGGTGGGGTGTGTGCCGGTGACCATTAACTGGCAGGCCGATGATAACGAACGTATCGTTTACAAGGCAAAGATCACCGGAGCCAAGCTAGTGCTCTACGATGACGGCTTTGCTGACAGAGTGGAGAAGCTAAGACCTGAGCTGCCTTCTCTACGATTTTACGAAGCCAGCCAGGTTAAGGAGTATCCGCCGGATAACCGTTTGAATTACCCGCCAGCCAGTTACGACGATGAAAGAATGATTATCTTTACCTCCGGCACCACAGGTAACCCCAAGGGAGTAATCTTACCGCACCGCAGCTACCTGGCCAACAAAATTACCTTTGAAAAGTATTTCAACACATCCGGCGGCACCCGGCTGGACCTCTTGCTGGTTAATCCGTTACACCATACCAATTCTTCAGCCCTGTCCGATTGGGGTATGCGGCGTAGCGGGGCTGTCATCCATCTTCTACAGCGTTATACCACAGCCTACTGGAAGGTACTCGACGAGGTTGCCAGCCATAAACGCGACCTGCTGGTTACCTCACTGGTTTCACGGCACTTTGACTTCCTGGAGTCTCTGGCCAGCCAGGCAAAACTGCCGGTTGATGAAGCCAGGCTCAAGGAGACACTTGAGCAGACTGATATCCTGATTGGCTCTGCACCCGTGGGCCCGACCACGATAAAGCGTATAGTCCAGTTTAGTAATCGCTTGCCGCACGTTCGCTTTGGCTCTACGGAAACCTGCCTCCAGGTGATGGCCACGCCAACGACACTGCCACCGGATGAACTGCTGAAGGCATTTGAGGCGGGCTGGACACACCGCTACCAGGGGCAGGAAACCAGGGGCTACTACATTGGCAGGGAACATTTTCCGTTGACGCGGGTTAAAGTGGTTAAAGCCATTGAGCCGGAGAGCAACGACTATTTCCGCCCCTGTGAAACTGGTGAGCCCGGCTACCTCATCACGCAAGGTGCTAATATTATGGACGGTTACGTCGGCGATGCCGAAGCCACCGGAGCCGTTTTCCGGGAGGGGTGGTATACCGGCCTGAGAGACATAGTCTTCACGCTAAGGAACCGGCATGATGGACAGCTGGATTACTACTGGATGTCACGCGATTCGGCACTGCTCATCCGCGGTGGCGCCAACTATGCCTATGACCAGGTTGCCGCCGAACTGGCCAGAGTTCTGGTAGAAGACTTTCGGTTACAACCAGATCAGTTCAAGCTGGCGGTAGTCGGTTTACGGCTGCACAGCGAGCATGAGGACAGCTGTTGTGTCACCATTGAACTAAGCCGGGAACTGGCTGATATTGAACCAAGATTACAGACTGACTTCATGGCAGCCGCCGCCAAGAAGGTCTCCAGGGGTGCCCGGCCGGATTACCTCCGCTTTGCCCGGATTCCGGTGAGCTTCAAGGGAGACATCCTTTTCTCTCAATTAAAGCAGGACTTCCTGAATTCCCTAAAGCAAGACCAGTCTCAGCATTAAAAACTACCGAACAAGAAATCCCTTGTGCCCAGTATTTGAAGGGCAAACCGGTTAGTGTTAGGATAGGTCAAGAATTTCTGGAAAGCAGCTTAATGACAGACAGATATAATCCCAACTATCGGTGGTATATACTCACCCTGGGCGCCCTGACTCATTTATTCGTGTGTGCCATGCCCTTTATCTGCATGCCGGTACTGTTCAGTGAGATAGCGGCAGAGCTGGGGTTAGACCTGGTTCAGATAGGTACAATATGGGGTACGGGGGCAGTGGCGGGTATAGTTACCAGCCTGCTTGGCGGAC
Source organism: uncultured Dehalococcoidaceae bacterium (assembly GCA_964404475.1). Lineage (GTDB taxonomy): Bacteria > Chloroflexota > Dehalococcoidia > Dehalococcoidales > RBG-16-60-22 > CAYOKF01. Next base: position 7,088 of record CAYOKF010000005.1, read on the forward strand.
TAATCAGCGACCGTTACGGCACCAAGCGCGCCCTCAGCGTCGCCTGCTTGTTGATGGCTACCACCGGCGCCCTCAGGGGACTGGCCAACAGTTTCTCCAGCCTTCTGATGGCCATGTTTTTCTTTGGTTTTCTATTCTCTACCATATCATTAACGGTGCATAAGACCGCCGGGGAATGGTTTTCCGGGAGACACCTGGGGATAGCCAATGGTATCCTGTCCGCCGGTATGGCAGTGGGGGCCACGCTGAGTTCTATGATCAGTGCCACCGTTCTCTCCCCGCTGCTGGGTAGCTGGAGATATGTTCTGTTCCTTTATGGTGCCATCTCCGCTATCATCAGCCTTCTCTGGTTTCTATCCCGGCCTAAGTCCGGGCAGACCGAGACAACCGGGCCCATTGCCACTGTCCCGCTACGCCAGGCGCTATCACGAGTAGCCCATATCAGGGATGTCTGGCTTATTGGTCTGGTCACCATGTTCTACTGGGGCTGTACCCATGGTATGACCGGTTACCTGCCTCTCTACCTCAGAGACAGCGGCTGGACGCCCTCCAGTGCTGATGGAGCCCTGGCCGCCTTTAGCGCGGCAGGCATGGTCGCGGCTGTGCCCCTTTCCTTTCTCTCGGATCGGCTGGGCACCAGAAAAGCGATAATTATCCTGGCACTGGTAATATCCATCGTCGGTACAGGATTACTATCTATAGTCGATGGCGCCTTCGTCTGGCCTCTGGTTATAATGGTAGGCATTTTTCGTGATGGTTTTATGGCGGTTCTCATCACCATGGTTATCGAGACAGACAAAATTGGGGCGGTATATGCCGGGACTGCGGTGGGCCTGGCCTACTCCCTCGGTAGCCTGGGGGATTTTTTAGGCCCTCCCCTGGGTAACAGCCTGGCTGATATTAATGCGGGCTTACCATTCACCCTCTGGGCAGCCCTGGCTGCAGCGGCATTGCTTATATTTCTTTTCGTCAGGGAAACCAGCCGGAGAAAGATATACCCATAGAGCAGACAACCGCCACACTGAGCCACCAAAGCCAGTAATAACCGGACCAGCTTAAAATTAACGCCAACATTTAACCTATCTTTTCAGGTCAAAACTCGTTTTATAGATAGAGTATTATAAATTGCTTTCAAAGAAAGGGAGAAAATCCTATGAAAAAGGTAACTCAAAACTACTTTGTTTTTCTCAGCCTGTTTATCCTCGGGCTAATTGAAGCTGTATCCGGCTTCGTATTGTGGCTTGCTTTACCACAGGGCGGTGGCTGGCAAGGAGGCAGAGCCGGCGGAGGAGCTGAATTCTGGGCACTGTCCAGACACAACTGGATAGATATTCATGATTGGGCGGCAGTCGCCATCATGGCGGTAATCATAATACACCTGATTATGCACTGGAAGTGGATTGTCTACGCAACCAGGAGGGTATTCCAAAATAAAAAGCTGCCCTCTAAAAGCGCAGCTTAACTTCGTTTATTCCGGATAGGCTATTGACAATAAAACCGATCCGACCTACAATTATTAATTGAAAATAGTTTTCAATTAACTACAGGGATGAAACTCACCGCCAACAAAATAGCCGGCATAATGCGGCAGCACGGATACAGACTTACTCCGCAGCGTCGTGCCGTACTGAAAGTAATCTCGCAAAGCCATGACCATCTTACCACGGCTGCCATATATGACCGGGTAAGACTTGAGTACCCCCAGATCGGGCAGGTGACCGTTTACCGCATGCTTGACCTGCTGGTTAATCTCGGTCTTATCTGCGAGATACACGTGGGTGGCAACGGCCGGAGTTATTTGATGCGGCGGCCCGTTGAGCACCATCACCACCTTGTCTGCTCTGGCTGTGGCCGGGTTGTTGATTTTACCGCCTGCGATCTCAATGAACTGGAGCAGAAACTGTCCCGCGATACTGAATTTGAGATAGAAGGCCATTTGCTGGAGTTCTATGGCCGATGCCCCTGCTGCCGGACGGCAGCATCTACCTGAGCTTTTCATAGTATCTCCACCTAATGAATGAAGGATGGCAATCTAAAAATAAGGAAGATGGCTAAACGATTGCTGCCTATCAAATTGTTACCGGCGGTATTAATACCGGTGCTGCTGGCGGGGTCGCTGGCTTCGGCCACTTCCTGCGTAACAAAAGCGCAGTTTACCAAGAATATCGGAGCCGTCGTTACTATTCTCCCCCAGGCTGAATTCGTGAAAAGTGTCGGGGGTGAGAAAATAGAGTCCACGGTAATGGTACCATCAGGAGCCAACCCGCACACCTATGAGCCTACTGCCTCGCAAATGACCGCCGTTTCCAAGGCAAAAATATACGCCAAGGTGGGCTCCGGTATCGAGTTTGAGCTGGTCTGGTTGGACAAGCTCATTGCTGTCAACAAAGATATGCTGATGGTTGACTGCTCCAGGGGAGTAACGTTCCTGGAAACGGCGGACACCAATCAACATGCGGCAACAGACCCGCATATCTGGATGTCTCCGTCAAATGCCCGGATAATGGTGCGGAACATATGCGACGGCTTAATTCAGGCAGACCCGGATAACCGGGCTTACTACCAGCAGAACCGGGACACCTATCTCCAGAAACTGGCCCAGCTCGACCAGGATATCAAATCTGGTCTGTCCGGAGTAACCAACCGGACTTTTATGACCTATCACCCCGCCTTTGGCTATTTCGCCAGAGACTATGACCTCACCATGCTGCCGATTGCCGCGGAAGGCAAAGAGCCGACACCCGCCGGCCTGGTTCAATTGATTGAACAGGCCAGGGAGCATAATGTAAAGGTTGTTTTTGCATCGCCCCAGTTCAACCCGGAGAGCGCCGAGGTTATCGCCGGGTCTATCGGTGGCAAGGTGGTATATATTGACCCTCTGGCCGGGGATTATATGGCCAACTTACGCAGCTTGCTGAATGAACTGGTTCAAGCGATGGAGTAAATATGGCGCACGAAGAAGCGGTGAGACTGGAAGAAGTATCGGTAAACTATAATGGCGTGCCCGCGCTGGAAGGGGTCAGTCTGTCAGTAGCTCAGGGCGATTTTCTCGGCATTATCGGACCCAACGGCGGCGGTAAGACCACGTTACTCAAGGTAATGCTGGGGTTGATTATACCCGGCCAGGGCAGGGTTTCCGTTCTGGGAAAACCACCGGGAAAAAGCCGGAAAGACATCGGTTATATTCCCCAGTACAACCTTTTTGACCGGGATTTCCCCATAAGCGTCTGGGACACAGTGCTGATGGGCAGATACGGGAAAACCGGCCTGTTCCGGCGCTACCGACGGGTCGATAAGGAAGCAGTCCGAACGACATTAGAAACCGTAGGTATGCTCAAGCACAGGAACCGGCAGATGGGGAAACTGTCCGGTGGCGAGCAGCAGCGGGTATTCATCGCCCGGGCGCTGGCAACCGAGCCAAAATTATTGTTACTCGATGAACCTACCGCCAGCGTTGACACTGCCACACAGACCGAGTTCTATGAACTCCTGGCCAGACTGAAGCAACAAATGGCGATAATACTGGTTTCACATGACATTAGCGCCATTTCCATACATGTCGACAAGATTGCCTGCCTCAACCGCCAGCTTTTTTACCACGGTTCCAAGGAAATCAGCAGTGAAGTGCTGGAAGCCACCTATAAATGCCCGGTGCAGATGATCGCCCACGGTACGGTGCCTCACCGGGTACTGAAGGAACACTGAGAACCATGCTCGAAGTGCTGCAATACGATTTCATAAGGAATGCCCTGCTGGCCGGACTGCTGGCATCAGTTGCCTGCGGCATTGTCGGTGTCTACGTGGTCACAAAAAGGATTGTCTTCATCAGCGGCGGCATCGCCCACGCTTCCTTCGGCGGAATCGGGTTGGGTTACCTCATCGGGATAAGCCCCATCCTTGGCGCCATGTTCTTCGCCCTGGCTTCGGCACTGGGAATAGGCTTGATTACCAGAAGGACGAGACTGCCGGAAGATACCGCCATCGGCATCTTATGGGCAACGGGCATGGCTCTGGGCATAGTCTTTATCGGACTGGCCCCGGGTTACGCGCCGGACCTGTTCAGCTACCTCTTCGGTAATATCCTGACCGTGCCCCCTGCTGACCTGATAGTTATGCTGGTACTGGATGTTATTATCGTGGGGATAGTGATAGTACTTTACAAGGAATTCCAGGCTCTATCATTTGATGAAGAGTTTGGTACCGTGGTCGGCGTGCCCGTTGAAGCTCTGTACCTGCTCCTGCTGGGCATGATTGCGCTAACGGTGGTGGTATTGATACGGGTGGTTGGTATTATCCTGGTTATCGCCCTGCTCACTGTTCCCGCCACTCTGGCCAGGCAGTTCACCTATAACCTCCGCAAGATGATGCCCCTTGCCGTTCTCTTTGGCATGGCCTTTACTCTGGGGGGGCTATGGCTGTCCTACGTGCTCGACCTCGCTTCCGGGGCAACGATCATCCTGCTCAGCGGAGTCACCATGTTTATCTACTTCGGTCTCTCCAGATTGAGCAGATTAAGGATTAAGGCGCAGGGAAATAAAGCAACGTCAGAAGGGGATTAGCTCCCCAGCCCTGTTTAGAGTTCCCAGATACTGGTTAAGAGATTAAAATCAATGAGGCCGCTTTCCGCCGCGCTTTCCACCTCAATGCCAGCCTCCACCGCCGCCGCCACCGGATTGAGCCCCCCGAGCAGGACCATCCCCACCCGGTTAAGGCCAATGTCAACCTGACAGATAGGCTCGCTGGTATTACCCAGGACATAAACCCCGTTGATACCGGCTTCCTTAAGCACAGCCACTCGCTCCTCAACGGCCGCTCTCGCCGGCGCTGGTATGCTGCGGAATACGGCCAGTATCTTGCCACTACCCGTTCTGACCGCCTCGCCGACACTGGTCATCCGGGCACGAATGTACTGCTCCGAAGGGTCAAGGGAAGTCCCATTATAATTGATGATGGCGACAAATCGCCTCGGCGCCGAATCCCTGATTTCCAGTAAGCCGCCAAATCTATATTCGGTAGGAACCCCGGCCTTGAGAAATACCCCGGTAACACCCACGCTACAAAGAGTAGCCAGGCCAATCATGCCACTCGGAATGACCACTGAACCAAGCTTTTCCCCCTCCCGGGCAACCGCCACTAAATCGCTGACGCAGATTCCAGCTTTGAACACTTCCTTCATTAACGGTAACGCCTCAGAAAACCTTTCTTTACTGAAAAGAGAGGTATTGATCGGTAACTGTCCGGTCCGTTTCTTGGCGTCAAAGGTGGTTTGAAAGGCTAACAGCTCCAGCTTCTCAATGATAAACCCTACCTGTTCCGGCGCTAGCGCTATCTTGAGTTCTTCCAGCCCCTTGGCGGTTAGCATCCGGCCGTCCCGTCCCAGCGGCTGAGTATATCCCCTCTCATCAGTGATTCTGAGGTGATACCTGACCGCCCGCTCACTGAGAAAAACGCCGTGACGCTCCAGCTCACGGGCAATGGTGATTGAGCCCAGCGGCTCGGAAGACTCACTCAAAACCTTGAGAATGGCGATTACCTTTTTTTCTACGTCGGAGCCAACCGCGTGCACCATTGCCAAATCCCCTTTGTCGCTTTAATTAGTCTGGGCTATTATACCACTTCTATCCAAAAACTGAATAATCCCCAAATTTTATTCACCACTCTTTGAAACGATTAGTGATGGGCAGTCTTCTATCCCTCCCGAAGGCTTTGGTAGTTATTTTAACGCCTGGCGGCGCCTGGCGCCGCTTATATTCACTCCCGTCAACCAGATTTGCGGCCCGTTTCACCACCGCCTCATCAAATCCTGCGGCAATAATCTGCTCAATGCTTTTATCCTCCTCAACATAGGCGGCGAGCACCGGGTCAAGCACTTCATACACAGGCAAGCTATCAGCATCTTTCTGCTCCGGCCTGAGTTCTGCCGAGGGTGCTTTCCCGATAATGGCTGCCGGTATCAGGTCGTACCCGGCCTTGAAATTGCGGTATTCAGCCAGTTGATAGACCATCGTCTTGGGCACATCCTTGATGACGGCGAATCCACCCGCCATATCACCGTATAATGTTGTGTAGCCGGTGGCCATTTCACTTTTATTGCCCGTGGTAAGCACCAGCCAGCCAAATTTATTGGACAAAGCCATCAGGATATTACCTCGAATGCGGGCCTGGATATTCTCCTCGGCGACACCTGGTTCAGTACCCTGGAAAGCCCCGGCAAGCATTTCCAGATAAGCTTGAAACGCCTTTTCAATCGGTATATTTAACAGTTTGACACCCAGATTACGCGCCAGTATTCCGGCATCAGAGGCGCTGGCCGTGGATGAGTATCTCGACGGCATAATCACTCCAGCCACGTTGTCACCTCCCAGAGCATCAACGGCAATGGCCGCCACCAGACTGGAATCAATACCGCCGGAAAGACCGATTACCACGCCTTTAAATCCATTCTTGATCACATAATCATGCGTGCCCAGCACCAGCGCATCATATATTTCACCGGGTAGCCCCCGCACCTCAATCTTCCCTGTTGGCAACGGAGCTTTCGGCCCTGCGGAGAGTTCTTCCGATATTACCGACTTTACCACATGCCACACTGATTTCTTGAGTAGAGTTGCGGTTTTACTTTGGATAAAGCCGCAGCGTTCCGCAACTACGGCGTCAATATCAAGGTCAGCCACGATCAAATCTTCCTTAAATTGTTCGCCCCTGGTGACCAGTCGCCCCTTTTCATCCATTATTATGCTACTGCCGTCAAAGACCAGCTCATCCTGTCCACCCACCAGGTTGTTATAAGCAACAATCGCTTTATTCTCCACAGCGCGCTTCGCCAGCATCTCCTCCCTGACGAGTCCCTTACCAAAATGGTAAGGCGAGGCGCTGATGTTAATAATCACCTCAGCCCCGGAGTAAGCCTGAACCGCTGGTGGCCCGAATTCAAACCAGATATCCTCGCAAATGTTGACGCCAATATTAACCCCAAAGATAGTATATACGGGGCATTCGTTTCCAGGCTTGAAATAGCGGTTTTCATCGAAAACACCGTAATTGGGCAGGTAAATCTTACGATAGGTGCCGGCAAGCTTACCGTCATGAACTACAGCGGCAGCATTATACACATCTTCATCAGCATCAACAAAGCCAAGAATAAGAGTAATCCCGGAAGAAGCGCCAATTACCTGTGACAATGAATGCCGGTTTTGCCTGGTAAACTGCGGCTTAAAGATAAGATCTTCCGGCGGATAACCGCAGATAGCCAGCTCAGGGAATGTCAGCAGGTCAACTCCCCGAGACCTGGCCTGGTCGATGGCGTTCAGTATCTTGCGGACATTGCCATCAAAATCGCCCACAGTGGCGTTCATCTGCGCCATACCAATGCGAAGTCGGCGCATATCAATTCCTCCACCACTTATGACTTATCAGGCGCGTACCGGTATTCCTCTTTGTGCCAGGTACTCCTTAGTCTCACTGATGGAATGGACACCATAGTGAAAGATGCTGGCGGCAAGAACCGCATCAGCCTTACCGGCTACCAGGGCCTGATAAAGGTCTTCCAGAGTACCGGCACCACCACTGGCAATGACCGGCACACTTACCGCCCCGGCAATAGCCCGGGTAAGCTCAATATCATAGCCCGCCCGGTGTCCATCGGCATCCATGCTGGTGAGCAGCAATTCACCGGCGCCAAGAGCCACCACCCTTTTTGCCCAGCCGACAGCATCAATACCCGTAGCCCGTTGTCCGCTGTAGACATAGACTTCCCAGCGCGGTTCACAGGCAGTTTCCACCCTTTTAGCATCAATGGCAACGACTATGCACTGACTGCCAAATTTCTCCGCCCCCTCGCTGATTATTTCTGGATTGAGCACGGCGGCGGTATTAATGGAGACCTTATCGGCACCCGCCATCAGCATCCGCCGCATATCCTCCGTACTGCGCAGTCCACCCCCCACCGTCAGCGGCATGAACACTTCCGCAGAGATACGCTCGACGACATCCACCATGGTGTCGCGTTCCTCAGGGGTGGCGGTTATGTCCAGAAAAACAAGCTCATCGGCACCCTCCTGGTAGTAAAAACGGGACAGCTCCACGGGGTCACCAGCCTCACGCAGTTCCACGAAGCTGGTCCCTTTGAACACCTTGCCATCCTTAACATCAAGGCAGGGGATAATCCTCTTCGTCAGCATTTACCCTGCTCCCGGACACCTGCGCCTGATGACAGAGCCCTCTTGATGAAATTATCATATATCTTCAGTCCGTCTTTGCCGCTTTTCTCCGGGTGAAACTGGGTAGCAATTAAATTCCCCCAGGCAATCACACTGCAAAATGATACTCCGTATTCCGTTTCCGCGGCGATAATGGATAAATCCTCCGGCACCACGTAATAGCTATGCACAAAGTAGAAATTTGACTCATCCGGTATGTCCTGGAAAATAGGGTGTGACATCTTCTGCTTCACCTGGTTCCAACCCATGTGGGGAATTTTCAGTCCCGGTGGCAGCTTTTTTACCACCCCGGGAATAACCCCCAGACAATCATGCCCGCCCCCTTCTTCAGTGCGGGTAAACAATACCTGCAAGCCGATGCAGACACCGAGAAAGTGCCGGCCTCCTTCAATGAGGTGACGGATCGGCTCAATCAAGCCCAACCGCCGGAGGCTGGTCATGGTATCCGCCGCCGCACCTACCCCGGGTAAAATGACCGCCTGCGCGCTACCCAGGACATCAGGACTGCTGGTTATCTCCGGCTGACAGCCCAGCTTATACACAGCATTAGCCACACTGCGCAGATTACCGGCACCGTAATCAATTATCGCAATCATATGAAATCACCAACCCGCCGATATATGGCAAACAATTGCCGCAATTCAAGTTACCATACAGCGGTTACCTTGTCAAAATTGCCTGTAACTTTATGATACCTGCCAGTACGGTTTTTTGAGCCCCGTTAGACCAGTCCCCAACACTGGCCTGCTGGCAACAATCGGAAACTATAAGCCGCATTTTGCCGTATCGGTTAAAAACCTTAATGTAGATATCACTCATTCCCTTCAGCTACTAGCCCGGCGGTTGCGTGTCAGGTATTTTGTTGCTACAATTACCTAGTGATAGCCTCAAGGCCAGGCTAAGGGACTGAGTGATACAGTTGCTCTTCGCCGGTGATCCCCAGGACGAAGGGCTTTTCTTTAAACGGAGAGTGTGATGGCAACCAGATACAATCCCCAGGAAATAGAAACCAAGTGGCAGCAGAAGTGGGATGAAGACAAACTATACCAGGTCAGCGAAGATGACCCCCGGCCCAAGTGGTATGCCCTGACCATGTTCCCCTACACTTCGGGAGACCTCCACATCGGCCACTGGTATGCCATGGCACCATCTGATGTCCACGCCCGCTTCAAGAGAATGCAGGGCTATAATGTGCTGCACCCCATGGGCTTTGACGCCTTCGGCCTGCCCGCGGAGAATGCCGCCATTAAACGCGGTATTCACCCGTTTACCTGGACAATGCAGAACGTAGAGAACATGCGCCGCCAGCTCCGCAGCCTCGGCGCTATTTACGACTGGAGCCGGGAGGTGGTCACCTGCCTGCCGGAATATTACCGCTGGACACAGTGGTTCTTCCTCAAGCTCTATGAAGCCGGGCTGGCTTCCCGCGACAAATCCCCGGTAAACTGGTGCTCTTCCTGTCAGACAGTACTGGCCAACGAGCAGGTAGTTGACGAGGGTATCTGCGAGCGCTGCGGCACGCCGGTAGTCAGGCGTGACCTGGAGCAGTGGTTTTTCCGCATCACCAACTATGCCGATGAGCTCATGAACCATACAGACATCGACTGGCCGGAGCGGATTAAAACCATGCAGAAGAACTGGGTGGGCAAGAGCTACGGAACCGAGATTTCCTTTGCCCTTGACTACCCGGATATTGACGAAAAAGAAATCCGGGTATTTACCACCCGCCCCGATACCATCTTTGGTGTTACCTTCATGGTACTGGCACCGGAGCATCCACTGGTAGCCAAGCTAACCACCCCGGACAAGAAAGCCGAGGTCGAAGCTTACGTTGAGAAATCCCGCCGGCAGAGTGAAATCGAGCGGCTGTCCACCGAGAAGGAAAAGGACGGCGTATTCATCGGGACTTACTGCACCAACCGACTTAATGGTGAGAAAGTTCCCATCTGGATTGCCGATTACGTTCTGTTGAGCTATGGCACCGGGGCCGTCATGGCTGTGCCCGCCCATGATGAACGTGATTTTGCCTTCGCCAGGAAGTATAACCTGCCCATACCGGTGGTAATCGCGCCGCCGGACTGGCAGGGCGAAGAGCTTACCGAAGCGTATACTGAGCCCGGTACCATGGTCAATTCCAGCCAGTTCAACGGGCTTCCCAGCGAGCCGGGTATCACGGCAGTTACCAGGTTTCTAGAGGAACAGGGCTGGGGCAAACAAACGGTAAGCTATCGACTTCGCGACTGGCTTATCTCCCGCCAGCGCTACTGGGGAGCGCCGATACCTATCATCTACTGCGACAAGTGCGGCACGGTGCCGGTACCTGAACAAGACCTGCCGGTACTGCTACCGGAAGACGCTGAGTTCAAACCCACTGGCGAGTCCCCGCTCAAGTATAATGAGAAGTTCGTTAACACTACCTGCCCCCGCTGCTCATCACCGGCCCGACGGGAGACAGACACCATGGACACGTTCATGTGCTCCTCATGGTATTTCCTGCGCTATGCCAGCCCCCACTTTGATAACGCCGCCTTCGATGTCGGCAAAATCAAGTACTGGATGCCGGTTGACCTTTACACCGGCGGCGCCGAACACGCGGTAATGCACCTGTTTTACGCCCGCTTCTTCACCAAGGCAATCAGGGACATCGGACTGGTTGAATTTGGTGAACCTTTCCTCCGGCTGTTCAACCAGGGCCATATTATCGCTAAAAAGCAGAAAATGAGCAAATCAAGGGGTAATGTGATTACCCCTGACGAATACGTCGCCGAGCTGGGAACGGACACGGTCCGCGCCTATCTCATGTTCGTCGCCCCCTGGGACCAGGGTGGCGAGTGGAATGATAGCGGCATTATCGGCGTTAACCGCTGGCTCAACCGGGTCTGGAACCTGGTGCTGGATGATTATCAACAGCAAAAAGATAAAAATGACCGTGACCTCAAGGAAGCGGAGAAGGAACTGTTCAGAACCACCCACCAGACAATCAAGAAAGTCACCAGAGACCTGGAGAAAATCCGCTTCAACACGATGATAGCGGCACTCATGGAATTCACCAATTACCTCAGCGATGTCAAGGAGGCAGGGGTTGTTACCCTCTCTGCCTGGTCAGAAGCAATAAACACAATGGTCCGGCTCCTGGCGCCAACAGCGCCACACCTGACCGAGGAGTTATGGCAACAGATCGGCCATGACTACAGCATCCATAACCAGCACTGGCCGGACTGGGATGAAGAGCTGGCCAGAGATGAAGAAATCACCCTGGTAGTCCAGATTAACGGCAAGGTGCGTGAACGTATTGCCGTCCCGGTCTCAATATCCGAGTCTGAAGCCAGGCAGCTCGCTATGGAACAGCAACGCGTCAAGGCTCACCTGGAGAACAAAGAAATAGCCAGAGTAATCTATGTCCCGGGCAGACTGATAAATATAGTGGTGAAATAAGGGGTAAGACGGTATGAAGATAGGCTTTATCGGCGGCGGCAACATGGGTGAGGCGATGCTTACTGCCATTCTGGGCAAGGGATTGAGCACTGCGGAAGAAATCTGCGTCAGTGATATCAATAACAAACGCCGCCTGTACCTGGAACAGGAATACAACATTACCGTAACCGACAATAACCGGCAGGTGACAGATAACAGCGATATCATCATTCTGTCAATTAAACCGCAGAACCTGGCCGAAGTCATGGCCGAGCTTTTTGGCAGACTGGAACCTGCCAGACCGATTCTCTCCATTATTGCCGGAGCCAGCATCAACACCTTGCGCCTGGGATTAAACCACCGGCGCATCGCCCGCAGTATGCCCAACACGCCGGCCCAGGTTGGTGAAGGCATGATTGTCTGGACAGCCACCCCCGAGATGACCGAGCCCCAGAAAGAAACAATACGCTCTATCCTCAGCGCTATGGGTAAAGAGGTTTATGTTGACGATGAGAAGTATCTTGATATGGCTACGGCGGTAAGCGGCAGCGGGCCCGCCTATTTCTTCCTCTTTGTCGAGTCCCTGATTAAAGCAGCCGAAAAGATCGGCCTTTCCCGCAATCAAGCCAGTGAACTGGTATTGCAAACGATGGCAGGCTCATTGCAGCTCATGCAGAAATCAGGCAAGACCCCTGAGCAACTGAGGAAGATGGTTACCTCGCCCGGCGGCACCACTGCCGAGGCATTAGCCCAATTTGAAAAGAATGAACTCAGCCAGATGGTGCTCCAGGCAGTCCGGGCTGCCTATGAAAAAGCGAAAGAGCTGGGCAGCTAAATATACCACCGCACTTCAATGAATCTTCACCGGCAAAAACACGCTAAACCTTAACCAAAATTTAATGATTTTAGTATTGACAAAACTTACTAAATTTTTTATAATATGTAAAAATATATTTCAGGGACAGTTATGGCTACAAATTTAACGGATGAAGAGAAGCGCTTTGTGGAAGAAGTAGGTATTGTCTTTGAGCAAACTGGCCTCACCCGGATGTCCGGCCGTATTTTCGGCTGGCTGCTTATCTCCGAGCCATCGTACCAGTCCCCGTCCGAGATGGCGGAGGCACTGATGGCCAGCAAGGGTTCCATCAGCACCACTACCCGCCTTCTCTCCCAGATAGGACTGATTGAGCGAGTCTCCATGCCAGGGGAAAGACACCATCATTTCTGCCTGCGACCGGATGCACTACGGCACCTTCTGGGGCACGGCCTCGAAGATGAGATCAAGATGTTCCGGAAGCTCGCCGAACGCGGACTGGAAGCGTTATCCGGGGAAAACCCCCTGACTCGAAGCAGATTGGAGGAGATGCATGACACCTACAGTTTCCTAGAGCAGGAATTCCCGGTGCTGTTGCAAAGCCTTGAAGAGAAACGAAAGACAAAGTAGATTACCGGCAAGTTGAGTTATAATATTAATAAGTCGCAGTAACATGGAGGA
>CAYOKF010000006.1:0-7312 GCA_964404475.1 uncultured Dehalococcoidaceae bacterium
GACCTGAACAGCACCTCATACCATTCCCGGCAGGAGTCAAATGAAAAAGGTAGCCATTGTAACTGATACTACTGCCTGCATTCCAGACGAGCAGGTGGCCAAATATGAAATTGAACTGGTGCCGGTAACGCTCGTCTTTGAAGGTAAAGCCTACCGCGACGGGATAGATATCAGCCCCGGTGAGTTCTACAAGCTTCTCCGCAAGGAGAAAAAACCACCCACTACCGCCGCTTCCTCACCAACCCCGTACCTTGCTGCCTATCGCCAGGCCAGTGAAAGAGCCGAGAGCATCCTCTGTCTAACCGAACCATCCAAGTTTAGTGCCCTGTACAGCTCGGCGTGCCTGGCTATGGATATGGCCAGAACATTGCTACCCGCGGAGATTGAGGTGCTTAACGGCACTACCGCGGCGGCTGGGCTGGGACTGGTCACGTTAGCGGCGGCGCGGGCAGCCGCCGAGGATAAAAGCCTGAGCGAGGTGATGGAAGTCGCCAATAGCATAATGTCCCGGGTGAACCTGTTCGCCACACTGGATACCCTTCATTATCTGGTCAAAAGCGGACGCGTGCCTCAAGCCGCAGCCCTGGTCAATTCCCTACTCAAGATAAAACCTGTTTTCACCCTGAACCATAGCGATGCCCATACTGTTGCGCTGCCCAGGACTATTCCCAGCGCCATAAAACAAATGTTGAAATTGATGGAACAGCATACAACCGAGCGAAAACCGCTTCATGTTGCTGTGATGCACGCTGATGCCATGGATAAAGCCGTAGCCCTTAAAAACAGAATTTCCTCCCAGTTCAACTGTACCGAACTCTTTATTACTGAATTTACCCCGGTAATGGGAGTCCACACCGGCCCCGGCTTGCTCGGTATCGCCTTCTACCCTGAAGAGTAATCTCACGCTTATCCCCCAACGTCTGGCGAAACAGCCCAAAACATCTTATAATCAAGAGTATGGAAGATACCCGTACCATCGCTGATGCCCGCCAACTAGCCCGGAGCCTGGGGACGCTACCCGAAGCGGAGATAGAACCAGCTTTGATTGTGGTAAGTGGTTTGCCGGGAACCGGGAAAACCCATTTCTGCCACAAACTAGCCGAAAGAATGCCCCTGCTCATTCTGGAAAGCGACGCTCTACGCAAGACTCTTTTCCCTGCACCCGATTACACGCCGGAGGAGAGCTCACGCCTCTTCCGTGCCATCCACCAGCTTATTGAAAGCCTTTTGAGAAAGGGAATTTCTCTCGCGCTGGATGCCACCAATCTATCGGAGAGATATCGAGAGTATCTCTATAATATTGCCGGGCGCTTGAATGCCAGGTTAATCCTAGTACGGGTTGAGGCACCGCCCAAATTAGTGCAGGAAAGGCTGAAGAACCGGTCAGTAGCCGGCAACCCAGCGGAGAACTCTGATGCTGACTGGACAATCTACCAGAAGATGAAGCCAGCGGCAGAAAAAATACCGCGCCGTCATTATGCCGTGGATACCTCCCGGGATATTACGCCGGTACTGGGTAAAATTGTGAGAGAAGCACGACGATGAAAGGAGATTCAAGATGGATATTAAGGTTATAACCAGGGACATTATCAAGGTTAAAGCCGGGGCTATCATAGTAAATTGCTTTGAGGGCAGGAAACGCCTTGCCGGAGATATCGCCGCAGCAGACCAGGCCCTGGACGGCGTCATTTCCCGGCTTATCCGCCAGGGAGATATTAAGGGCAAACCCAATGAAATTACCCTTATTCACAGCCTCGGCAAACTGCCCACGCCAAGAGTAGTGGTCAGCGGACTGGGTAAACCAAAGGAACTATCCACCAACAAGGTGCGCGGCGCTATCGCCGAGACCTGCCGCTGGCTGCGCAACCGCGGCATAGATGATATCGCCACCGTAGCGCAGGGTGCCGGTATCAACGGCATCACGCTGGAGAATTCCGCCCAGGCGGTAACCGAGGGTGCCATCCTCGGCCTTTACTCCTTCCGCCGCTACCTGACCAAAAAGGAAAATGACCACACCGAGATTAAACGGTTGACCATAGCCGGCAGCAGGAAAGAGAAACCCCTCCTGGAAAAGGGCTGTGAACGGGGCAAGGTGCTGGCTGAAGCGGCTAACCTGGCCCGGGACATGGTCAATGAGCCAGCCAATTACATGACGCCGGCTCAGATGGCCGAGGCTGCCGTGGAACTGGCGAACACATATAATCTAGAGGTCAAGGTGCTGGAACGTGAACAGATGGCGGAAATGGGCATGGGGGCGCTACTGGGCGTAGCTCAGGGGAGCCAGCAGCCGCCTAAATTCATTGTCCTTAATTATAAAGGGAATGATTCCGGTGAAATCGGCCTGGCTATGGTAGGCAAGGGAATTACCTTTGACTCCGGAGGCATTTCTATCAAGCCGTCCGAGGGAATGAGTGAAATGAAGGGAGATATGGCGGGTGGTGCCGCGGTGATGGCAGCGATGAGTGCCATTGCCCGCCTCAAGCTCGGGGTGAATGTTACTGCCATTATTCCCGCCACGGAGAACCTGCCCGGTGGCAGTGCGCTGAAGCCAGGTGATGTTCTCAAGGCGATGAATGGCAAGACCATTGAAGTACTCAATACCGACGCCGAAGGGAGACTCATTCTGGCTGACGCTTTAAGCTATGCCCGGAACCTCGGGGCCAAAAGCATTATCGACGTGGCCACCCTTACCGGAGCCTGTATGGTGGCGCTGGGTAAAATTTGCAGCGGCGCTTTCACCAATAATCAGAAATTAACCGATAAAATAATCGCGGCCGGCACTGAAGCCGGTGAACTTATCTGGCAACTGCCCATGTATGATGATTACCGGGAGTTCATCAAGAGCGATGTCGCCGATATCAAGAATATCGGTAACCGCTACGGTGGCGCCATTACTGCCGCCAAGTTTCTTGCCGAATTTGTTGAAGACACGCCCTGGGTGCACCTGGATATTGCCGGCACGAGCCAGAGTGATAAAGAACGCGGCTATCTGGTTAAGGGAGCCAGCGGTGTGCCGGTACGCACCCTGATAAACTATGTCATATCTATTACTAAATAATTGTTGAAGGAGGCCCACTGGTGAAAATCAAATGGTTGGGACACGCCACTTTTTTAATCACTTCCGAATCAGGAACCCGGATAATTACCGATCCCCTGGCACCGGCCAAAGATCTGCACTATGACGAATTAAACGAGGCAGCCGATATTGTCACCATTAGCCACAATCATTTTGACCATTGCAACGTGGATGCAGTTAGTGGTAACCCGGAGGTAGTCAACAGTACCGCCCGAGTCAAGGGAATAGAATTCCGGGGTATTGCCAGCTACCATGATGATGCTTTCGGACAGAAGCGAGGCAACAATACTATCTTCTGCTTTGACATTGATGGGGTAAAGGTCTGCCATCTCGGTGACCTGGGACATATCCTCAATGACAGGCAAATAGCCGAGATAGGCAAAGTAGATGTGCTACTCATACCGGTAGGCGGTTTCTTCACCATAGATGCCAGGACTGCCGGCAAAGTCTGTGAACAGCTTCAGCCCGGGATGATTATTCCCATGCACTTTAAGAATGAAAAGTGTGATTTCCCCATCAGCGGTGTTGACGAATTCTTAAGCGGTAAGAGAAATATAAATCAACCGGACAGCAGCGAAGCCGAGTTCAAGGCGGGAGAACTGCCCGCAGAGATACAAATCACCGTCTTGAAGCCGGCACTGTAAAAAATGACTGTCAGGCTTCAAACCATAAATCCCCAGCAAATGCCAGCAAAACCCCCTAGCTAAGGTTGACCGTTAGTGGTAAAATAATATATATAGGGGGAAAAAGTAAAGACTAATATCATACCTTGGAAATAAGCTGTATTATCCTTGCTGGTGGCAAAAGCTTACGGTTAGGGCGAAACAAGGTTTCGGAAACCATTGGTAATGTCAGCTTGCTATATCGGGTGATAGCCTGTGTGAGTTCATTTTGCCGGGAAATAATCCTTTCCACAGCTGAAGCTCAGGCTGTCCCCCGGCTTGACGACCACCCGGAGATAAAAGTGGTAATCGATACTATTCCCGGGAAGGGGCCTCTGGGTGGGATTTACGCTGGATTGGCAACATCAAAATCTTTCTGCAACCTTGTCGTCGCCTGTGATATGCCCTTTTTGAACCGTAATCTTTTAAACTATATGCTGCAGCTCTCAGGTGGCTTTGACATGGTTGCGCCGCGGGTGGGAGATTATGTTGAGCCGCTTCATGCCGTTTACACTAAGAGCTGCCTAACCCCTATCGAAAGCATGATTAAACAGGATAATTTGAGTGTCCACAAGCTTCTCCAATCAGTGAAGGTACGCTACGTGGAAACTGAGGAGATTAACCGGTTTGATCCGGCACACCTTAGTTTCTTTAACATCAATACCGATGCTGACTTGGAAAAAGCCAGGAAGTTAGCCGGGGAGCATGGTGAAAATGATCAGTGTTGAAGAAGCTCTGGAAAATATTCTCAAGCATGTTGATATACTGGAAACGGAGCATGTCCCCATTCTTGACTCTCTGGGGCAGGTTCTGGCAGAGGATATAACCTCCGCTACCACCATACCACCGCTGGATAATACCGCTATGGATGGCTACGCGGTACGGTCAAGTGACACCCTCGGCGCCGGCCCGGAATCACCCAGGCTTCTCCGTGTTATTGATACGGTTAGCGCCGGCCTCCTTGCGCAAAATGAGGTTACGCCGGGCACCGCCGTTCGCATCATGACCGGCGCCCCGATACCTGAAGGCGCCGATAGCATTGTCCGCTTTGAAGATACCGATGAAGAGCAGCGAAAGCAGACTGGCACCCCCATCACTGAAATTAATATCTTATGCCAAGTAGAGCCCGGTCAGGACATCCGGCGAGCCGGTGAAGACGTTCGGCAGGGGGTAACGGTACTGAGAAAGGGAACGGTAATCAGACCATCAGAAATCGGTGTCATGGCTTCAGTGGGCAGGACTGAGGCGGCTGTCATCCGCCGTCCGGTGGTAGCCATTCTGGCCACCGGGAACGAACTGGTGGAAATCGGGCAAGAGCTGGCTCCCGGCAAGATATACAACAGCAATACTTACAGCGTGGCATCGCTTATCCGGCGCTACGGCGGCATACCCAAAATCCTGGGGGTTGCTCCGGACACAGAAGCTGCACTGGTAACCAGAATCCGCCAGGGGCTTAATGCTGACATTTTGATAACTACCGGCGGTGTCTCCACGGGAGACTATGACATAGTCAAGGACATTCTGGCCAGGGAGGGTGAAGTTACCTTCTGGAAAGTCAGGATGAAGCCAGGAAAACCGATCGCCTTCGGCAGGATTAAAGGAAGCAGCCAGGAAGGACAGACCAGAAGCGTACCTCTGCTGGGATTACCGGGCAACCCGGTCAGCTCTATGGTGACCTTTGAAATATTCGCCCGCCCCGCCATATTCAAGATGATGGGGAAAAAGAACTTTACCAAGCCAGCCGTGAACGCAATACTGGAAGATACTGTGGTCAATACTGATGGCCGCCGTGTCTACAGTCGAGTCATCGTAGAAAAACGCGACGGCCGATATTTTGCCCGGCTGACCGGCGGGCAGGGCTCCGGGATTCTCACGTCAATGAGTCTGGCCAACGGACTGGCGATTCTTCCCGAGGATAAGGCCGAGCTTAAAAAGGGGGAAACAGCCCGGGTAGTAATGCTGGACTGGAACGAGGAAGTAAGCAATTGAACAGCCGGCAAGGTTATACTATGCAACCTATTATTTCCATTGTGGGCAAGTCCAATTCCGGCAAGACTACCTTACTGGAAAATCTAATCATCGAACTAAAACAGCGGGGATACAAGGTGGCAGTGATAAAGCACGCTGACAATATTCTGGAACTGGATACGGTAAACAAGGATAGCTGGCGTTTAAGCCAGGCCGGAAGTGAGCTGTCAATGATCAGCTCAGCACAAAAGCTGGCCATCTTTAAGAATATAACGCCGGATTTTAGCCCGGAGGAGCTATCTCACTTCATTTACTGGGATTATGATCTCCTCCTTACCGAGGGATTTAAAACAAGCAATTACCCCAAGATTGAAGTTCACCGCAAGGAACAGGGCAGTGACCTGGTCAGCCCGCCCGAGCAGCTGGTGGCCGTGGTCACTGATGAGCCACTGAAAATAGAGGTTCCCCAGTTTGCCAGTGATGAGAGCAATAAGATAGCGGACATCATCGAGACTGAGATACTTGCCCAGCCAAAGGAAGATGATATCAACCTGGTTATCAACAACACTTACATGCCACTGAGTCCCTCTTTCCGGAACCTGCTGGCCAGAACACTGATTGCCATGACCTCGGCTTTTCGCAACATAAGAGAGATTAAAAGCATGCATGTTTCCCTGAGGAGAAAATATTGATATTTGAGGCTTCAGATTTTATTTTTCAAGCACCGGCGGTGATATCAAGGGCAAGGCGTGTTCTGATCAAACCCAGTGCCCTGCACCCGGCGCCCTACCCGGTAACAACCAGCCAGAATATGCTGGCATCGATAATATCCGGCATCAGGCAGATAAGTGACGCCGATATTATCCTACTGGAAGGTACTCCTGGCGACGAACCGGTCCGCCCGATATACGAAGCCCTGGGTTACAACTTCCCGCGGGTACTGGAGCTGGATGTCAAGGACTGTGTGCTGGTAGAGGTGGATAATCCGTTACCCAAGCCCTTTGCAGTACCAACCTTCTGGGTACCCAATGTTATACTTTCCAGTGATTACCTGATTACAGTGGCGCCGCTAAATACCCAAAATGGTAGAGTCAGCCTCAGCATAATGAACTTATTAACGCTGTTACCCAGCAGCAAATACCACGGTGAAGCATCAAGCGGCTGGGAGAATTTATACAGCCTGGGAATAGATAGGGTACTGGCTGACCTCTACTTTACCCTGCCCTTCGACCTGGGCATTGTCGAAGCCAGACAGAAACTAACAGCCGGTACAGGCTTCAGCCAGGATAATATTGAGGACTACAACAAGATATTCATTGGTGAGCCCTACGAGGTAGACCGTGCCGTTTCGGAGGCTCTGGGACTGAAAACAGGCTATATCGACCTGATTAAGACGGCTAAGGTAGAACTTGAGACCTGATAATTCTTTGCCTGGGTGATTTCTATGACTAACGAAGAAACAATCAACAATCAGGCCAGAGCGCTATGGTATATTGACATGGACTGGTACCAGCAGAACAAGCGCTCTCTGGCTACTCTGGCAAGGGACTGTCTATGCCCCAAATGTGCTCGGCAGTTAACTGCTGAGAGAAAGGATATTCCAGCC
>CAYOKF010000006.1:7322-19907 GCA_964404475.1 uncultured Dehalococcoidaceae bacterium
TCTATTAGCAACAATCAAAGACTGCTGCTCGCACAGCCCCGGATTCATTGATGAAGGATTACCCATTTTAGAAAGCGTATTTCGCCTCTTCCTGGCCAACGGCAACCAGCCACTCAATCTGGAAGAACTGGGGCGGCAGTTAGGTGAAAGGCGCAGCAGTGATACCTACCGCACCTCAACTGAGATTCTGTCCCGTCTCCTCAAAAAAGACGAGTACTACGGCCTTCGTGAAGTGCAAGACCAATCAAACCAGGCTAATGCCTTATCCTGAAATCGGAGTAGTTTCCGGTATATTCTGACCAGTGAGTGACTACTTTCTCCACTCTGGCGCCCGGCGGCCCCTCGCCAAGGCGCTTAACCAACTGGGACAGCTGCTTTCTCTCCCCTTCTACCCTGACCTGCACCGCACCACCGGACAAATTACGCACATAGCCAGCCAGATTCATTTCTGTCGCCCACCTGCTCACAAAAGCACGGTAGAAAACACCCTGGACACGACCATAAACAATAGCCTCAAGCGAAGCCAGGTCAGTCATACCCATTTTAAGCCTGAATTAGCAGCGCTGCTAACCAGCCAGGATTTACCAGTGATACTGGAAGGTTACTATCCCTTATTCTTCCTCTTCTTCCCGTTTCTTTCTTTCTTTCTTAATCACCTGCACTTCAGCAGATTGGTGGGGCAGGATAGTAACCGGGGAAAGCTTCTTAGCATCCTTTCTCGGCTTTTTAGGCTCATGATGTCGGTAATCTCTTCTACCCATAGCAATACCTCTCAGCCGGATATTTTTATCGCTAAATGAAGTTTAGCAAAGAGATGATGCCGTGTAAAGCTAGCTGTAAAACCTCGCCAGGGCAGCATGGGCAGCCTCAGTTTCAGCAAGCTTTTTGCTCTTGCCTGAGCCTCTCCCCACCACGGTACCCTCCACCATTACCTCAACCGTGAAGTTCTGGTCATGGTCAGGGCCGGCAACCTCTACCGTCCGGTAGGTAGGCGCTATATGCCGTTTTGACTGAATTATTTCCTGCAATTGAGATTTGTAATCAGTATCCACGCCAAGACCGGATACCCGCCCCAGATCATCACCAAGCAGCTTTAGAACAAAGTCCCGGGCGACAGCCAGCCCCTGGTCGAGATAAACGGCAGCAATTACCGCCTCCAGAGCACCCGCCAGATTGGCCTCTTTTTGCCGTCCGCCACTGGCCTCCTCACCCCTTCCCAGATATAGATAGGAACCAAGATTAACAGACCTCGCCAAACGGACCAAAGCGTCACGGCACACCAGCGCAGCACGGAACTTGGTCATCTCTCCCTCAGTAAGCTCCGGGAAATCCCGGTACAGCTTCTCGGCGACAACATAGCCCAGAATGGCATCACCCAGAAACTCAAGCCTTTCGTTAGAGCCATTAGCAGCTTTGGGTTTCTCGTTCACATAGGAGCTATGCGCCAGTGATAGCTTCAGCAGAGACACTTCCTTGAAAAAAACCCCGATAGTTTCCTGTAAAGTATTTAACCCGGCCAAGTTGGGCGCCTTCCTTTCACCCTAGCTTATCGTATGAAATCAACCACCCACCGGATTTTATCCGGCCCATTTCTCCGCCAGATTACCAGCCCAGGGCAACTTGTATCTTGTTGCCTGAAAAGCCTTGACCATGAGGACTACCCAGAGCACAAAGCTCAAAACCCCAACGAGCCAGGCCAGAACAGTGCCAATAAATGGAATCACGTTAAGTATAACACTGACCACATTCAATATTCCAAAGACAATTATTGCCTGGAAGGCATGGAAACGGACGAATTTATTTTTCGGCTCTATCAACAGGAAAATGACGCCGCTAACCCACCCCAGGACATAACATAGCAAGCCGGCCACATTCTCAGCTAACCCGGTAGAAGTTGAGTTCATTAACGACACCTCCTGATTTAATAACTAGTAGCTTTCAGAATATACCGCTCCGTGGCAACTGTCAATAGTATTTCGGACTGGGTGATACACCGTCTACGGGGTTGCCGAAGTGACCGGACGGATAAATATAATTATAACTTTTGGTTACTGATAATCATCAAAGGGATTAATATCATGCCCGCTAAATACCGTATTATACCACAGATAACACTATACCTACTTGTAATATTACAGGGGTAAAGCCGGGGGCCCAGAGCTGACGGCCAGTATGTCACCATCTGGAATTCAGAAATATTGGCCTAAAATCCAGGAAAAAAGATACCCCAGCAAAGCACATACCGGGAAGGTTATCACCCACGCCGCAACTATATTACCCGCCACCCCCCACCTTACCGCTGACAGGCGACGGGTAGCCCCGACCCCCATAATAGAGGTACTGATGCAATGGGTAGTACTCACCGGTATTCCAAAATTTGAAGCAGCTTCAATGACGACCGCTGCTGCCGTCTGAGCCGCAAAACCGTGCACCGGGCGGAGAGTCGTCACCCTTAAGCCCAGGGTACGGATGACCCGCCACCCACCCAACGCCATACCGGAACTAATAGCCAGCGATGATACAATGATTATCCAGCGGCCCAGAGGGTCACCAAACGAGAGGCGGTCCCAGAAACTCGCGTCCTGAAAATAAATAACCAGCCCCATGGTCATAATACCTATGGGCATCTGACCGTCATTCTTACCATGGCTGTAAGCGATAAAGGCTGAAGAAAGTATCTGCAACTTACTAAACAAAGACCTTAACCTGTCAGGAGCGCTACGCCGCAGAAGCCAGTAAAGAATAACCATCAGGACAAAACCACCCAAAAACCCAAGTACCGGGGCCGTTACCACCGCTGACATTACACGCTGCAGTACATCCCAGATAACTGCCCCACCCCCCATACTGGCCAGTCCAGCAGCAGCGAGCCCGGCCACCAGCCCATGGGTGATACTTACCGGCATGCCATAGAGTGTCGCCGTGACTGTCCACACCACTACCGCCGCAACCCCGCTAATCACCGTAGGGAAGGTTATCGCCTCCGGTATTAATATGCCTTTACCTATAGTCCGGGCTACGGCCAGCCCGGTAGCCGCACCCATCATGTTGAAAAACGGCGCTATTATTACAGCCTGCCTGGGTGTAAGCGCGCGAGTCCCTATAGCGGTGGCAATAGCATTGGCAGCATCATTAAAACCATTAGAGAACCCCAGAGCAATAGCGAGAATAACGATAAGCCCCAGCGCAACAAGCGATAGGTCAGGCATGCTTCAAGGCTATCCCTTCAAGAACATTAGCCACATCCTCACACCGGTCAGTGGCGCTCTCCATATGTTCATAAATCTCACGCCACTTGATTATGGCTGCTATATCCGAAGAATTTTCAAAAAGCTCGGTCATAGCGGCACGGTAGATACTGTCAGCCGCGTTCTCCAACCGGTTAATCTCCACGCAATGCCCCAGAACCTGCTTTAGCTTGGCGTGATGCCGGAGCAGAAGAAACGCCTTTTCCACCTCGGTCGCAGCCTGTACAATGATTTCAGCAAGTTCCTTGGCACGCTGGCTGGGATAATCCACCTTATACATAAGCATAGCCATAGAAGCCGCATGAATGAAATCAGTCACATCATCAAGAGAGTGAGCCAGTGAAGCGATATCCTCACGGTCAAAAGGGGTAACGAAGGTGCGGTGTAACTGCTCAATTATCCGGTGTGTAATCGTATCCCCGGAGTGCTCAAGCTCATCTATCTGGCTTACCTGAACCTCAATATCCACCCAGTTATCGACCATTTCCTTCAACGCATGTGCTGCCTTCACCGTATTGGCGGTATCAGACTCAAATAGATCGAAAAACTTTCTCTCTTGAGGTACAAAAGGAAACCTAACCATAGCCCACTTTCCTACCTTCTCTGCTGATTATAAATAAACCCATCTCAAACCGTGGGTAAGACAATAATGCAACTAAACTCCCGATGAAAATCTCCCCGAAACATCGTAACTTGACAGGCGATATATGTCAAGAATTCAAAAGCCTTCCGGGGCAAAACACCACGATTAGTGAGCGGCGATACTCCTCATGACCCATGGACTTGACATTTCTATCTGGTGCTAATAAACTTGCGCTTACCAATATATTTGGTTTGGGAAAGAAACGATGAAAAAAGAGGCTATCGAAGCAAGCATCGCCATAATTGCCATACTCCTGCTCATACTGGCGATTGTCCCCACGGGGATAGATCTTACCTGGCGAGCTATTCTATATTTTATCGGCCTCGGCTTCCTGTTTTATATCGACTATAAATGGAACACGCCGGCTCAGCAAAGAAAGTACCCGAGTTCACGCCGGTCTATCCTGCCCTGGTTCGGCAGTCATGTTTCCCCTCCGGGTAACGACATTGATCACAAGAACAGACCCTGATTTGCGCATCTTTCGTTCCGGATAAGCCGAAAAACCGGCATAATTATCCCGGTTGACAACCGTCCCTCATTGAGGTACACTGCTTCTCACTAAACCGGGGTCAATGGACGCGCTTTTTAAAAATATATGTTTCGCTGGCGGCATAATTGCTCTCTTTTTCATATGCCTGGCTCTGATAGGCATAGAATCTACGAGAAACCTGGGGATAGGCGTTATGCTTTTGGAAGGCGGGGGGCTTTCCCTCCTGGCATCAATTAAAATTTCAAGCCCCGTTGAATATATTCTTGGTGGCCTCGGGGCCGGGGCAATTCTCGCCGCATTTTTCTTCCTTGCCGAGGCAATGAAGCTATTTACATGAGATAGACAGGGGAAGTTGTAATAGCCATGCAAACCTGTGAGGCGTGTGGAAGCGAAAGAGCACCTGAATCCTTGGTAGCACATTTCATTGTCCCGCAGGAGATTGCCCGGCAGGCTGGAATGCCATGTCCAAGAACGGCCAGACTGTGCCGGAACTGCAGTAATCAGCTGCATAACTGGTATACACAGAAGGTGTTCGGTATGGCTTATGATCCGGGGGGCAAACGGTTCATACCCAGATCACCGGTGGAACTGGCTAGAGAATATGAGGCTGCCTTTAAAGCCTTTGTCACCTATAAAAAACGGCTTCACCTAACAGCTTGACAGCCAGCGGTTTAGCTTTGACACACCCGGCTTCAGGGGTTATAATTTACATGTCGCTGGGGAATCGTCTAGTGGTAGGACAGCGGACTCTGGATCCGTAAGCGAAGGTTCGAATCCTTCTTCCCCAGCCAGTTCAGACTGTTCCCGGACTTCTCTTTGAAAAGAATTAGTTAATTCCGGCACTGCAGTAACTACTCACATCCGGTTTGTAAGGGCGAATAATTAAGTCGGTTCGAGTCCAGCAACGTGGAGTTGAGGGGACGATATCTAGAACCGATACCACTTCCTTCTTGGAGTTATCCGGTGGAAAAGGAAGAGCATAGTTGATAGTCATCTTATCGTCATCTGCCTCTATGCTGTTGATGAAAGACCTTAAGAATGACCTCCTTTCGAGTGGCATACGCCCAGAAATGCTACAGTGGGTTGGTAGCAGCATGAATGCTTTAGTGTCCACTATTGACACCCGGCCTCACTTGAGAGGGATTATAAGCGGGCTAAGCCGCGGGTAATACGGGGCGGCAGGCTGGGAATAGATATGTAACGCAGGGGTTGAGGTAGATAAATATCAAGGTGGTTAAGCAAAGACGAGGAACCGCCTGGAAATACTTGAAAATGTAGAGTGTTTAGTGCTAAAGTTTATACGGTGTCAGTAGTATCGTTAGACATAAATTATGGAGGCAGCTATCTACCGGAAGCGTTCCGGAGATAGCTTTTTAATGACCATGACTGAGAAGATTAAACTGACCATTGACGGTGCTGAGGTAGAAGTTGACATGGGTAAAACCGTCCTGGAAGCAGCGCGGCAAGCCGGTATCTATATCCCCACCCTCTGTTACCACCCTGATTTACAGCCTTACGGCGCCTGCCGCCTTTGCACGGTGGAGGTTGATAACATACGCGGTTTTCCCACCTCCTGCACCACCCCCGCCACTGAAGGCATGGTGGTGAGAACCAGCACTCCGCAGCTTCAGGAGTTAAGGAGAGATTTTCTACAGCTCATCCTGACCGAACACCCCAATGCCTGTCTCACCTGTGACCGCCGTGAGCGTTGCGACCCTAACGATGTCTGCCTGCGCCATGTCGCCGTCACCGAACGCTGTGTCAGCTGTCCCAATAACAAGCAGTGTGAACTGCAACATGTGGTTGACTATATCGGGATAGGGGAGATACCTCTCCCCTATGCATATAAAGATTTACCGGTAGATGACCGGTCTCCTCTCATTGAGCGTGATTATAATCTCTGTATCCTCTGCGGCCGCTGCGTGCAGATGTGCCAGGACGTGCGCGGTATCGGCGTTTACAGTTTTATCAACCGGGGATTTGATACAGTCGTGGGCACCGCCTTTGACCGCCCGCTCCAGGAGGCAGGGTGCCGCTTCTGCGGAGCCTGCGTGGAGGTCTGCCCCACCGGCGCGCTAATGGACAAAGCCGCCAAATACGACCCGTGTAAAGACCGTGAGTCAGTGGTGGTTCCCTGCCATTATGCCTGCCCGGCGGGAATCGATGTTTCTCTTTACGTTTACCTTATCGGCGAAGGCAAATACCAGGAAGCAATAGCGATTATCCGCGAAAAGGTCCCCTTCCCCGGGGTGCTGGGACGGGTCTGTATCCACCCCTGCGAGGAGTCCTGCCGGCGTGGCGAGCTGAATGAGCCCATCGCCATAAAATTCCTCAAGCGCTTTGTCGCTGACCGTGACACGGGTGAGTGGCAACAGTTTTCCCGGATAATGCCACCGACGGGTAAAAAGGTGGCTATCGTTGGTTCCGGGCCAGCCGGATTGACCACCGGCTATTACCTGGCCAAGGCCGGGCATGGCGTTACCGTTTATGAGCAGTTTGCCCAGGCCGGTGGAATGATGCGTGTCGGCATCCCGGATTACCGTCTGCCTCCCGATACGCTTAACGCCGAGATTGACGAGATCAAGCGTGTCGGTGTTGACATCAAACTTAACACCAGGATTGAATCAATCGACTGGCTTTTCGAGCAGGGCTATGATGCCGTTTTTCTGGCTCCCGGCGCGCACCTCGGCATGAAGCTCGGCATCGAGGGCGAGGACAGCCCCGGTGTCATTGACGGCGCCACCTTTCTGAGAAGGGTAAGCCTGGGGGAAAAGATAGAGGTGGGAGACAAAGTAGCCGTGGTTGGTGGCGGCAATGTCGCCATCGACGGCGCCCGCACCGCTCTTCGCCTCGGCGCCAGCGAGGTCAATATCCTTTACCGCCGCACCAGGGCTGAGATGCCAGCCAGCCCGGAAGAGGTGGAAGCAGCACTGGATGAAGGCATAGAAATGGTTTTTCTGACCGCACCGGTCAGCATAGATATGCACAACGGAAGATTAAGCCTTACCTGCAACCGCATGGAGCTCGGTGAACCGGATGCCAGCGGACGGCGCCGTCCGGTACCGGTTAAAGGCAGTGAATTTACCACGGAGTACAGCACCATTATTGGAGCTATCGGCCAGAGGCCCGATATTCCGGAAGAGTTCAAACTGAAAACCGGCCGGGGTAACGTTATACAGGCCCAGACGGATACACTGGCTACCAGCCGGAAGGGTGTCTGGGCTGGAGGCGACGCTGTTACCGGGCCGGATTCCGTGATACGCGCCATCGCCGCCGGAAGAAAGGCGGCCAGCTCTATTGACAAGTACCTTGGCGGCAGCGGTATCATTGATGAAGAGCTAACCCAGGAACGGAAGTTTGATATGTGCGCCGGCATGGTGGAGGATTTCTTTGACAAGACCCGGGCCAGGATGCCAGAGCTACCGGTAGCCAAACGTCAGGGCAACTTTACCGAGGTTGAGCTGGGGCTGGATGAATCAAGCGCCGTCGCCGAGGGTAAGCGCTGCTGCCAGTGCGGCGTCAGACTGCAAATCTCACCGGTAACGCTGCCCCCCGCCGTAGCCAAACAACCGGACCAGGTACCTGAAGAGCTGACACCGTCAGCTTAGTAAGTGCTTTATCCGCTGTTTAACTTCACCGTGAATTATCCCTTTCCTTCCATCTTGTGCTATAATCTGGGCGTGGCGTCATTGCGCCAGCCAACCGTTTATAGTAAAGGAGACCATAGCCAGGATACCAATGCTTAAGCAAAAACTCGCTGAAATATTGAACCGTGCAATCACGGAAGCACAGCAATCCGGTAAGCTACCGGCAGTTACCTCACCCGAAATAACCGTAGAGCACCCGCAAAACCCGGAACACGGCGATTACGCCTCCAGTATCTCCCTGAAACTGGCCCGGGTAACCGGCATCAACCCGATGACTCTCGCCAATGAGATAGCCAGCCTGGTCGCCCCTGCTCCTGAGATTGCCAGTGTTACCGTGGCGGCACCTGGTTTCATCAATTTCACCCTGAAAAACGACTGGCTATCCACCCAGGTAGACGCCATACTGGATGAGGGTAATGACTATGGCAACATTGACCTGGGCCGGGGAAACCGCGTTCAGATAGAATTCGTCAGCGTAAATCCCACTGGCCCGATTCATGTCGGGCATGGCCGCGGCGCCATCTTGGGCAGCACGCTGGCCACTGTCCTGACCGCTGCCGGCTACAATGTTGAGAAGGAGCATTACACCAACGACGCCGGCAGCCAGATAGATATCTTCGCCAAGTCTCTTTATGCCCGATATCAACAGTTATTAAATAACGACGCCGCCATGCCCGATGATGGTTACTTTGGCAACTACATGATTGACCTTGCCCGGGAAATAAACGCCGAAGGTGACGACCGGCTTAGAAAATTACCGGAAACAGAGGCAACTGCCCAAATAGGACAACTTGGCCTGGAGAAGATGATAAACCAGATTAAAACGGACCTTGAGCTACTGGGGGTAACCTTTGATGTCTGGTTCAGTGAACGAAGTCTCTATGAAAACCAGCAATACCAGACCACTATGTCGCTGTTGCGCCAGAAAGGCTACCTCGCCGAAAAGGAGGGCGCTACCTGGTTTGTCTCCACCGCCCTGGGCGAGGATAAAGACAACGTAGTAGTGCGCGGTGACGGCTCTCCTACCTACTTCGCCACTGATATCGCCTATCACTACAATAAATTTGCCGAGCGCCGGTTTGATGAGGTAATTGATATCTGGGGAGCCGACCATCTGGGACATGTCTCCAGAATGAAGGCTGTCGTTGAGGCTCTGGGTATAGACCCGCAGCGGCTCAAAGTAATCATCTCCCAGCTGGTTACCTTACGTCGCGGCGGAGAGCTGGTACGCATTTCCAAACGCAGCGGTGATATCATTACTCTGCGGGAACTGGTCGAGGAAGTGGGCGCAGACGCCTGCCGCTTTTTCTTCCTGTCCCGTTCCGCAGACAGCCAGATGGACTTTGACATGGAACTGGCCAAAAAGCAGTCGGCGGATAATCCGGTCTACTACGTTCAGTACGCCCACGCGCGTATCGCCAGCATATTGCAACTCGCCAGGGAGAAGGAGATTGACCATACAGATGGCGATACTTCCCTGCTAACCACGGAACCTGAGTTGTCTCTAATACGAAAGATGTTGCTCCTACCGGAATATGTTGAAATAATAGCCAGCACCCTGGAACCACACCACCTTACCTATTATGCGCAGGACCTGGCTACTGTATTCCACAGTTTTTACAAGCAGTGCCGGGTTGTTTCTGATGATGCGGCTTTAACCAAAGCCCGTCTCAAGCTGGTAACAGCCGCTAAAACAGTGCTGAGCAGGACACTAAACCTGATGGGAATGACCACACCCGAGAGGATGTGATAGCACTCCACTCTTTTCTTTTCTTTTCTTCTCTTCTCTTCTCTTCCCTTCCCTGCCAGTGACATCATACAACCCTCTGCTAACGTAGCCGTGGTAACCTTGTCCACCTGACGACCATATGTTAAACTGGCTTATTGAGGAGGATGAATGAAAAAGCGCGTTTTCTCCGGGGCTAGGCCCACCAGCAAGCAGCACATCGGCAATTATCTGGGTGCTATCCAGAATTATGTAAAGTTACAGGACGAGTACGATTGTGTCTATTGCATCGTTGATATTCACGCCCTCACTACCCTGGAAAATACCGGGGATTTACAGAACAACATCAACGATATAATACTCGACTGGTTGGCGGCAGGGCTTGACCCAAACCGGAGCATTCTCTTCGTACAGTCGCACGTGCCCGAGGTTACCGAGCTGCATACCATGCTGAGCATGGTCACTCCGCTGAGCTGGCTGCTGCGAGTGCCCACTTTCAAGGAGAAGGTGAAGCTCCAGCCACAAAATGTGAACTACGGGCTGGTGGGCTACCCGGTGCTGCAAACGGCGGATATTGTTCTCTACAAGGCGGAGGCAGTCCCGGTGGGTGAAGACCAGTTGCCGCACTTAGAGCTGGCCAGAGAAATTGCCCGCCGCTTCAATAGCACCTTTGGTAACACCTTTCCGGAACCGGAAGCCAAGCTCACCGAATTCCCGGTCATTCTCGGGCTTGACGGCAAGCAGAAAATGAGCAAATCACTGGAGAACGATATCCCCCTCGCTATCACGGCAGAGGACACTAAAAAACTGGTGAAAACCGCGTTCACTGACCCCACCCGCCTTTACCGCCATGACCCGGGGCACCCTGAGGTCTGCAATATCTATACCCTGCATAAGTACTTCAATCCGTCTGAACTGGACAGAATAGCCAGCGAATGCCGCAACGCTAAAATAGGCTGCGTCGCCTGTAAGAACCTGCTTGCCGAAGGCATTAACACCACTCTCAAACCTTTCCGGGAACGGCGTGCTGATCTGGCTGCCAGACCTCAATATATAGCCGAGGTACTGGCTGACGGCGCTGACCGGGCCAGGACTATCGCCAGGGAGACACTGAGAGAAGCCAAGGAAAAGATGGGGCTCCTGTAGAGAAGCTAAGCCTTTTTGTGCCTGTTCACAAACCGCTTCATCCTTACCAGCGCTTCCTCTATCTCCGCCAGAGAAGTAGCGTAGCAGCAGCGGACATACCCCTCCCCACAGCTACCGAAAGCTGAGCCAGGTACTACCGCCACCTTTTCTTCAACAAGGAGCTTCTCGGAGAATTCGTCGGAGGTCATACTGGTAATCTCAATTGAAGGGAAGGCATAGAAAGCCCCCCGGGGTTCAAAGCAGGTAAGCCCGATGTCATTCAGTCCCTTTACAATGAGCTTACGCCGCTGATTATAATCCGCAACCATCTCCAGAACATCTGACTCACCGGCCCTTAAAGCTTCCAGGGCTGCTATCTGAGCCATGGTGGAAGCCGACATCATGGTATATTGGTGGATCTTGGTCATAGCGGCAATTATCTCTTTACTCGCGGCCGCATAGCCGATCCGCCAGCCGGTCATGGCATAAGCCTTGGAGAATCCGCCCAGAAAAACAGTGCTGTCCTTCATCCCGGGAAGGCTGGCAAAGTAGTTATGCTCACCATCATAAACCAGCCGGTCATAAATCTCATCGGAGACCACCATCAGCCGGTGGCGCCTGGCCACTTCAGCTATCGCCAGCAGCTTTTCCCGGGGCATCACCGCCCCCGTAGGATTAGCGGGAAAACCAAGCAAAATAGCTTTGGTACGGTCAGTGATGCGGGCGGCAACATCAGCAGCATCAAGTTCAAAGCTGTTCTCCCGGCTGGTGGGGACATTAACCGGTTCCCCCTCAGCAAGGATGACACAGGCCTCATAGGCAACAAAGCAGGGGTCAGGCATGATTACCTCATCCCCGGGGTTAAGTATCGCCCTCATGGCGAGGTCCAGTGCCTCACTGACACCAACCGTAATTAAAAGCTCACCATCAGATTGATACTCCACTCCGCAGCGCTCCTTGAGGTGTTGAGAAAGCTCCTTACGCAGCTCCGGCATCCCCAGATTGGAAGTATAATGGGTGTAGCCCTCCTCGATGGAGCGTATCGCCTGCTCACGGATCTGCCACGGCGTGGTAAAGTCAGGCTCACCAACCCCCAGGGAGATAACCCCTTCCATCGAGGCCAGCAAGTCAAAGAACTTCCTTATCCCGGAGGGTGACAGCCGATTTGTCCTCCGTGAAATAAGGCCAGCCGCCTTTTTTTGTTGGCTATTTTGTCTTACCGCCACCGCAATCTCCTGATATTCCGTGTTGCTAGAGCACTACCGGTTGCCGCTTTTCCCCGGCCCCCTTGTCCAGAACCTCGCCATCTTCCTTGTACCGTTTCAGCACAAAGTGGGTAACGGTACCCTGTATCCCCTCAAGATGGGAAAGCTTCTGAGAAACGAAGTCCGCGATATCATGCTCACTCTTATCCACCACCACCAGAAGCAGGTCATAGGTTCCCGAGGCAAGATAAACGGAACGGACCTGCGGCAGGTGGGCAATACGCTCGGCTATAGAATCAAAACCTACCTCAGGCTCCGGAGTAACCTTTACCTCGATTAATGCCCATACCTGCTCATCTTCCACCTTATCCCAGTTAATCAGCGTTTTGTATTTAAGTATCGTCCGGTCCGCCTCAGCCTGCTTGATGAGCCTGGCAACCTCAGCCGGCGAGATACCGGTCATGGTGGCTATCTGCCGGGGACTAACACGGGCATCGTTTT